>DJXC01000166.1:0-699 GCA_002449575.1 Ruminococcus sp. UBA7014 | reverse complement strand
TTTTCAATCCAGATAGAGGACTTAAATTCATTTGCCTTCTGGATGAAGAATGTAGCCGGTCTTGCGTGCAGACCTACCTGATTCTGAACTGTTACATCTTTTACAAACATATCAAACTCTCCCATCTTCGCATAAATATTTAAAGCATTGCATTTCTCTGCATATAGTTATTATACATGCAAAAACAGATTTCGTCAACTGTTTTTTTGAATCTCAAGACAAATTTCGGAAAAATTCTACGCATTGTTAAAATGCACACCAGAAAGAAGCCTTAGTCTTTGTATATAATCACAAATAGATTTTATAAAGAACACTGTGAAATATACTGTTTGTATCAAACAAAATTCAACAGAAAATTCTGTGCAGGGTGCAATAAAAAAACGGAATTCCTGTCAGGCAGCGTCAGATTTTGGAAGAACAAAAAAACAGGCGTGTTTTTGCAAGTTTAAGATATAATTCTACTGTTAATACAAAAACAGAAATGTATGATAATACAATCTGTACAAAAAATGCATATTAAACAGCGGAACTTTCGACAAGCTGCGCCAGAGAAGCAACAGCTTCCTGTTCATCAGTGCCGTCAGCAATCACCGAAATGTTATCGCCGTTTTGAATTCCCAGGGAAAGCATATCCAGCAAACTTCTGGAATCAGCACGGTTATCATCTTTTTCAACCCAGATACGGGACTTGAAAGCATA
>DJXC01000079.1 GCA_002449575.1 Ruminococcus sp. UBA7014 | reverse complement strand
TTTCTTGCTAATCTTTGATAAAATCCGGTAAAGTAAACAAAAAATAATATATTGCTTATAATTATATCATAAAAAATAACAAGTGTCAAGAGTTTTTTCTATTTTTATATAAAAAAATCCCCTGCTGAAAAACAGGGGATTTTGTATCAGATAGCATCTTTGATTTTGGCAATGGCATTTTTTTCAAGCCGGGAAACCTGCGCTTGTGAAATGCCGATTTCCTTAGCAACTTCTACCTGTGTTTTACCGCACAGAAACCGAAGCCAGAGAATATTTTTTTCCCGGTCTTCCAGATGATTCATTGCATCCCGCATGGAAAACTGTGCAATCCAGCTTTCCGCACTGGACTGGTCACTGAGCTGGTCAGCAACATAAAGCGTATCGCCGGAATCGGAATAGACAGGTTCATAAATCGAAATCGGGTCACTGATGCTTTCAAGTGCAATGACAATATCAGCCCGTTTTTCGTGAATTTCTTCAGCAATTTCTTCAATGGTCGGTTCACGCAGAAGCTGAACCGTTAATTTTTCCCTTGCCTGAATTGCCTTATAGGCAAGGTCACGCATGGAACGACTGACTTTAATCTGATTATAATCACGCAGATAACGGCGAAGTTCGCCGGAAATCATTGGTACACAGTAAGTGGAAAATCTGACTTCTTTAGACAGGTCAAAATTATTGATTGCCTTGATTAAGCCCACCACACCAATCTGAAACAAGTCGTCCACATCTTCGCCACGTCCGGCAAACCGCTGAATGACACTGAGTACAAGCCGCAGATTGCCTTTAATCAGTTTATCCCGGATTTTCTTGTCTCCTGTTTCTTTGAATTCTTTGAGAAGTTTCATTTTTTCTTCTTCACTCATCACTTTGAGTTCAGAAGTATTAATGCCTGAAATCACAACTTTATGATATGCCATAGAAACGCTTCCTTTCATAATTTTGCATTTCAAATGGATTATGCACCGGATATTCCTGATTTATACAGAAAAAAATTTTTTTGTGCGACAGAATCTGACAGAATCTTCCCGGACAGGTATGCTATAATAGAAAAAGCAAAGGACGGGGCTGCCTATGCAGGTGATTTATCTTGATGTCTTGTTGATTTTTAATTTATACATGAATTATTTGTTACTTTCTCTGACAGCACGGCTGACACATACAAAACTGACATTTTGGCGGGGACTTCTTGGGGCAGGCATAGGCAGCCTGAGTTCTCTGCTGATTTTTCTTCCGGAACTGCCGGTTGTATTATCAGGAATGCTGAAATTCGCAGGTGCATTTCTGATATGTCTGACAGCATACGGAAAAAAGCGGATTTTCCGGAACTGTATTTCTTTTTTCGGGATAAGCTTTCTGACAGCCGGAGGAATATATGCAGTATCTGTATGCAGTGAAGTGACCGGAATCAGCCGGAACGGCTGCTATTATTTTGATATTTCGTTGCTGCATCTGATAGGATTTACAGTCATAGCATATATTTTGTTATCTGTTATGCAGTTTCTGTATGACAGAAATCAGATTTCTGAAAATCATTATCAGGTAGAAGTGCGTTATCATCAGCAGACAGTATCTCTGGAAGGGCTGTCAGATACTGGAAACGCTCTGACAGATTTCTACACCGGAAAGCCGGTGATTATCTGTGACCGGGTTTTGCTGGGAACTATTGCAAAACCAGAACACAGTCATATTGTACCTTATCTGACCGTAGCCGGAAGCGGTACACTGGAAGTATTTCAGCCGGATGAAATTATTATTTCACCGGAACACGGAACGGCAAAAACAGTAGATGCCTTAATCGGCATCGGCACACAGGAAAACGGAAAAGCAATTTTCAATCCGAAGCTGATACGATTTTAAGGAGGATTTTATATGAAGATTCTAAACCGGATTCGTGCATTTCTGAAAAAATTACTGTATGGCTGTACTGTGGATTATATCAGCAGTGCCGATACATTGCCGCCGCCGCTGACCAGAGAAGAAGAAATTTCAGTCTTTGCCAAGCTCGCCGCCGGAGACCCCCACGCAAGAGAAACATTGATTGTGCATAATCTGAGACTGGTAGTCTATATTGCAAAAAAATTCGAGAGTTCCGGTGTTTGTCTGGAAGATTTGATTTCCATCGGAACAATCGGCTTAATCAAGGCAGTGGGAACATTTCAGGCGGACAAAAATATCAAGTTTGCAACATATGCTTCCAGATGTATCGAAAATGAAATTCTCATGTTCCTGAGAAAAGCAGTCCAGTATAAAGGCGAAATTTCTATAGATGAACCGCTCAACACCGACTGGGACGGCAACGAATTATTATTATCAGATGTTCTCGGCACAGATGACGATATTGTCAGCCGTGGAATCGAGTGGGAAGCCGAACGGGAAATGTTGCATCATGCTGTCGATTCACTGCCGCCCCGTGAAAAGGAAATTATGGAACTGCGTTTTGGTCTCAACGGAAAACGGGAATGCACACAGAAAGAAGTCGCTGAAAAAATCGGCATTTCACAGTCATATATCTCCAGACTGGAAAAGAAAATTATCAAAAAACTGCGTGTTGTTCTGGAAGGACAAATATAAACACTTGACAAAATCTTTTAAATAGATTAAAATAGAATCAGCAGGGTGTCTGCCCTGCTGATTTTTATCAGGAGATTTTTAAAATGATGAAAAAATTAATTTGTTTGATACTTTCCTGTCTGATGCTGACAGGCTGTAATGCTGCCAAACAGCAAGTGAATTATACAGAAGAAGAACTGCCGTACGGTTCAACAATGAAATCCGATAAAAACAGCTATTCCGTGCCAATGACGTGGGACAGGCGTTTTATAGATGATGAACAAATCAAAACTGTGTCAGACTATATTGCTGCAATTCAGAACAATGACCCGGAATTGTACGAATCTGTTGCATTGCCGCTGTATACGGAATATCAGGTGCAAAAAGTCTATGGCTATCAGAATACAGCAGAACTGGTCAGCGCACTGCATGAAGGTCTGCTCGGACAGCTTGCTGATGATTTTAAATTTGACATGGTTCTGGTAGATGAATTTTCACTCGACCGGAATGCCGGCGGTATGCAGGCAATGCTCAAACTGCTGGACGATATTTCAGAAGACGGAAAATTTTCAGATACCATTCAGGGCGCATGGACACTCACGCTGGAATGGGAATTTTCCTATAACAATGAAGAAGGTCACGGCAGAGCCGAAAATCAGTATTTATATCTGTTCCGGAAAGATGATAAATACTATTGTTGCATGTAACCGCAAAAGGAGGAATTTTCATGCCCAGATTTTTTACAGAACATGCTGACGAAAAGCAAATTGTTCTTACCGGAGAAGATGCACGTCATATCGGACGTTCTCTGCGTATGCGCCCCGGTGAAATGCTGACTGTCTGTTCCTGCGGAATGGATTATCAGTGCGAAATTATCAGAATTACAGAAACAGAAGTTTTTCTGCATCCTGTAGAAATTCATCCCTGTGCAGCAGAACCCGGCATTCATCTGACATTATATCAGGCTGTGCCAAAACAGGACAAACTTGCTGAAATTGTTCAAAAATCCACAGAACTGGGCGTTTGTGAAATTGTTCCGGTGCTGACTTC
>DJXC01000027.1 GCA_002449575.1 Ruminococcus sp. UBA7014 | reverse complement strand
GTTGCAGTTGTCTGGACAAAATCAAAAGTAGCTGGCAGAAGCCAATTTTCTTTATAATTACATACAATAAATTTTATGCGAATAGGGTCATTTTCCAGATGGGTACTGTCAGAAATTTCCAGTGTAATAGCATCATTTTCATGCCATGTGTACGCCATCGCCGCCTGGCTTGTATAGGTGACTGTAAAAGAAGAAAAATTATCGGAAGGACGTTCTACTTTTTCAATTATCCAGTCATTGATTTCAGTTCCGTCTGAAACAGATGCTGTAATGACAGAATTTTCAGATACGCAGGCAACAGGCAATGTCAGCTTGCCTTTTTCAAAATTTGCTGTGACAGTGATTGCTTTTTTATGAAATGAGTAGCAGTTGGCAGTTGGTAATGTAAGAAACAAGGAATCATCATTATTTTGCAGCATACTCTCAATATGTTCCTGTTCTTCCTGAGGAAGAGAAAGTTTGTGAGCAAGTGCAAATAAAAAATCACAGTTTAGTGCAAGAGGTTCGTAAATACTGGGAAGTTCTGTTTTTCGTTTCTCTTTTAGAATTTTATTATATGTTTCGATTTTTTTTATATATTGTTCGTCAGTACGTTCTGTAACCGCTTCCTGAATATCACATACATATATTTGATTCAACTGTATCTGTTTCGGGGCAAGCAAAGGGATATTGTCAGCAATTAGTCGATAAGCTTTTTCAAGATAGGCTGTATCCTGTGTTTTGGAATACAGGTCCGCATAGGTCTGGGCTGCAAAATATCTGGATTCCCAGTCATCCTCCCGGATATTATCCAGCATGATTGTGAGATAATTTTCTGCGAAAGAGATAAATTCTTCTTCTGTATATAGTTTATAAGCGGATGCAATGCAGCAAGGAAGAATTCTTGCAAAAGAATAATCTTTTTTGAAAATGTTGATGTCAAGCGATTCATACGCTGAGGCAGCATCAAGACATTTTTCATAGTTTCCGTTCTGAAAGTAACATTCTGCCAAAAGAATCCAATATTCTCCAAAATTCTGATATATTTCCTGATGTTGAGGTGATTCCAGAAATTGCAGACGTTGTGCAGAGTTAGAGTTGTTTTTGCATTCTACCAGACTTTTGACAGCTTCTTCGCTTAAAGCCATATTTTCCGGCAGACTGTTTTCTTTGACAATATTCCACATATAGTCAAAGGCAGCTATTCTGCTTTCGTGCAGGGTAGCTGCATCTGTTTCGTTCAGTTCCCAGACGTTCTGAAGATAATTCTGAATGATAACAGCATCATATTCCTGATAATTGTTGTAAAATTCTGCAATTCCGGATAACAGCGTCATAACAATTCCGACAACATCTTCCTCGGCTGCCTTAAAAGCTGAGTCTGTCATCAAAGCGGAGACATCCGGAAGACAATTTTTGATTTTATTTGCTTTGTCCTGTTCATAGATATATTCCAGCCGTTTTTTCGCTGTATCTGTTGTCTGATATTTTTGAATGATAGAAAATAGTTTATCGTAGTACGTCTTTGAAGTTTTATCAATTTTATCAAGCCGGATATCATTAAAGAGCGAATCATAATATTCTTCAAGATACAGTTTATTAGAAGTGGAATTGATTTCTTGTGAGACAAAAGACAGGTAATTCAGCAAAGCAATAGAATTTTTTTGTTCTTCTGTGAGCAGGTCTGCTTCGGTTGTCATTTCTTCCATTGCAGAATCAAGCACTACTGATTTAGGAGACAGACCGCTGTCTTGTACCGAAAGCGATGTTTCTATTACAGAGCCGCAGCCTGTCATTAAAACTAGTGCTGAAAATGCAGCAATGTGTTTTAATACATGTTTTTTCATAATCACACCTCAGGGAAAATTTTAATTCTATTATTTAGAATATCATTTTTTTTGACATTTGTCAACAAAATACCAAAAAAATCATTTCTCAAATTTATTGCAGAGTTCGTTAATCTGGTCAGTCAGCCGGGCTAACTCTTTATTGGTTCTGCCCTCACTGCGTTTGATTAAGCCCGTGAGACGTTCCAGAGCCGCAAGCAGACGATGATAGACTGTATTTGCTTTGCTGGTTTTCGGCTTGGCGATTGGTTTCGGAACGGCTTCGACAAGAATCTGATTGGTAACCGGGTCAAATTCTGTGCCGCTGTAGGGGGCATAGGCATTTAATTTCAAATCATTCTGCAAATGTGTGACAAAATGTTCCATTACAGAGCTTTCGCCATGAATGACAAATACTCGTTTCGGATTCTGAATATGAGAAATCCATGTTGTCAGACCGTCCACATCTGCATGACCGCTGATTCCAGGAAGTTGTTTAATCTGTGCAGCAACTGTGACAGTTTCACCGAACAGCTTGACAGAAGTTGCGCCTTCAATTAGGGAACGTCCTAATGTTCCGTAAGCCTGATAGCCAACAAATAAAATTGTGTTCTGTGCCTGCCAGAGATTATGTTTTAGATGATGCTTGATTCTTCCGGCTTCACACATGCCGGAAGCTGAAATAATAATTTTCCGGCGTTTGTCGAAATTAATCGCTCTGGATTCTTCCGGTGTTGTAGCAAGAATCAGGTCAGGAAACGTCAGCGGATTGATGCCCTGTCTGACATAGCTGAGTGCTTCTTCATCATAGCAGCTGTTTTGATTTTTCAGGAAAATACTGGTTGCTTCGATAGCAAGCGGACTGTCCATGAATACCGGAAAATCCGGATAGTTTTTAATCATTTTGTTTTCTTTTATCTGCCGGAGAAAATATAATAATTCCTGTGTTCTGCCAACAGCAAATGACGGAATAATGACACTGCCGCCACGGTCAAATGTCTGCTGAATGACCTGTGCAAAGGCGGTCACATAATCTTTCGGGCGGTCATGTTTCCGGTCACCGTAGGTTGATTCCATAATGACATAATCTGCTTCATCAATATACTGTGGGTCACGGATTAAAGGCTGGTTCAGATTGCCGATATCTCCGGAGAAAACTAATTTTCTGGTTTCTTCACCTTCTGTTGCCCAGATTTCAATACTTGCCGAACCAAGCAGATGACCGGCATCAATAAAGCGGACTTCGACACCTTCGCAAAGCTGAAATTTTTCTTCATAGGGGTGCGGACGAAGCTGAGAAATTGCGCCGACAGCATCTTCCATCGTGTAAAGCGGAACATAAGGTTCTTCGCCTTTGCGTTCTGCTTTACGGTTGCGCCAGGAAGCTTCAAATTCCTGAATATGCGCACTGTCACGGAGCATAATGCTGCACAGGGAGACAGTAGCATTAGTTGTATGAATTTCACCGTGAAATCCGCCGGCATATAACAGCGGCAGCAGTCCGGAATGGTCAATATGTGCATGGGTTAACAGTACATAGTCAATTTTTCCGGGTGCGCAGGGAATCTGTGCATTTTCGTACATATCCCGCCCCTGCTCCATACCAAAATCTACAAGAATCCGGAAATTGTTGATTTCAAGATAAGTACAGCTGCCTGTTACTTCGTGAGCTGCGCCGATAAAC
>DJXC01000003.1 GCA_002449575.1 Ruminococcus sp. UBA7014 | reverse complement strand
GCTATTTTATTTTACGCTTACCATAGGAGGCCTTGGCACGCTCACTTGCCATTGTATGGAATCTTTCTGTCGTGACCAGTTCAGCCGGAACAGCAGAGGCGAGAAAATTCATATAGACGGACTTTCCGGTAGATGGCTTGCCGAGTAACAAAAGTGCCATCTTTCCTTGTGTCAGTGAAGACAGAACATAGCCTGTAGAACGTAACAGACAGTCCTGATTTTCCTCTCGCACACTAGTTTGTATATACTTTCTGAAATTAGGTGCTGCCAGAATGTCGCTGTTAGGCTTGTAATTAAAATCCAGAACATAATCGAATATGTCGTCAGGTTTCTTTTCTCTGAGTCTTTGTGTCTGGATGTCATAAACACCATTTTTCAGATTCAGTTCCATCTGATGCTTTTTGAATGCTGACTGCATATCAATTTGCAGATGCGGATGGCGCATAATTCTTAAAAGGGTTTCGTTTATTTTGGTACTGGAAACAAGTACGCAGTCATCCGGTGAAAGCAGGTAACAGATAATGTCCTTTGCCTCATCCATTGTAGCACATTGATAATGAGTATCAAGTCTGACGTAAATTTGTCCATTACAGAATTGAAGCGGTTTAAGTCTCAACAGTGCCTGTCCGATAATCTCAGGTGCTTCTTTAGGATTCATTACGCCGATTTTCGGCATGTTTCTGAGCTGATTCAGAATAGATTGTTTCATGATAATTTCCTTTCCGGCGGGGCATTGCGCCCCACCTGTGACAATTACTTGTGTTCAAGCAGGGCTTTTGCTACGCTTTCAAGAGGCTGGAGAGCATGTTGCTTGCTCTCATTATCATACGATAAATAATATTTTTCGGTTACGGATTGTGAAGAATGCCCAAGTAAGACAGAAACATATTGTAGAGGAACACCTGCTTTCAGGCTTGCAGAAGCCCATGTGCCTCTCAAATCGTGGATTCGATAATTCGTGGTGATTCCGGCTTTTTTCAGTATGCCCTTGTACCACGTTCTAAAAGTGGACGCTTCGCAGCCAAAGCCGAGACCATTATCGATGATAAATGGATTTTCTGCATACAGTCCGTAGCTGTTGGCAGCTTCTTCCTGCTGTATCCGGATATGTTCCTGCAACAGGCTGACTACTTCCGGCAGAATGGGAATCTGCCTTCTGGAACTGGCACTCTTAGTTGCTGATACTTGGAGAACCGTCTTGGGTTCGTTCTCTTTGGCATTAAAATTCTTTACTCGTTTGACGGAGTGCTGAATGTCCAGAATCCAGATGCTATCTTCACATTTCAGGCTGTCATGTCGGATAGACAGACATTCGCCAAGCCTAATTCCAGTTAGACTAAGCAGGACTAAAGCAATGTACCAGCGTTCGCCTTCTGCTGTTTTAAGCAGGCGGCTCAGTTCGTCAGTCGTAAAAAAATTCTTTTCCTTCAGCTCTATTTTCGGGAGCTGACAGTATTCCGCAGGATTCGTCCAGATAAGCTGATTGCCCTGAGCTTGTTTCAGTGCAGTTTTCAGCATCTGAAACAGATTCCGGATTGTCTTGCTGCTCAGACCGCCCTCGCCGGACAGTTTTCCGCTTTTTTCAGAAAACTTATAAATTCCTGAAGGTCGTCAGTACTGAGTGCTTTCAGCGGAATCTGTGCAATCCGGTGTCTGGCGATATGCTCTTGGTACGAAATATAATTCATACGAGTCGTATCACGGATGTTGATACAATACCTTTCGAGCCAGATACGCAGCCAGGCAATCAGCGTAATATTGGAGTCAAGAACAGGCTTTCCCAGTTGAATATCATATCTCATTTTGACAAGCCAATCCTTGCATTCCTGCTGGGTTCCATAGAAATAGACCCGCTTTTTTCCGCCTGTTGGCAGAGGGACTGGAATCGCCGCCTGCCACTTCTTGGAGTTTTTGCGCTTGAACATAGTGCCTTCACCATCATAGCGATGTTTCTGCTTACGCATGGGCATCACCTTCTTCCGCAGCGGAATTGGTTATTGACTGTTCATGCAGCCAATGTTCCAGCTCCTTTGTCGGAATCAGGATTCTCCTGCCTAACTTGACATGGGGGATTACGCCATGATGCAGAAGTTCATACATCTTTGTCCGGCTGATGTGCAGCTGTCTGGCTGCTTCAGTGGGATTGATGCATAACTGTGAAGGAAACTTGTCCTTTTCGTTCATGTGTTCAGATTTCATAATAAAACCTCCTGTTATTCAACTTTCAAGACGCATCTTCTAGGAATTCCTGTAATTATATAATACCATATTGGCAGAAAAAAGAACGAAATCATTTTTTAAAATTTTGATTTCGTTAATAAAAAAGGGGTAAAGAATATGAGTGAATCAGTTTTAATAAAAGACATTTATAAGTCTATTTTAATCAGACAAGGGCTTGATACTGTTTATGAAGGAAATTATACGAATCCAAGAAAAAAATTTAATTTTTTAAGGGTAGAAGTTTTGCACCGAAATAAGCTGGATTTTGGCACGGAAAGAAAAACACGGATTCCAAAAGAAGAAGTTCCCATTGTAGAGGAATTGATTTACAGGTCTTTAAGTTCAGATGAACAATATGAACTATTCGTAGATTGGTTTAATGGTAATATAATGCCAACCGATTATCAGAAAAAAATAGATTTAGCCATGAAAGTCTATAATATGCTGGAAGAACTATATCAAAATAATTGGGACATGTGTGAACAGACTAAAAAAGAATGGTTAGCAGCAATAGAGTCTCATTTAAATGTTGAAGAAGCAAGAACAATATTATTATTTGAAAGAGAATTGAGAGGCTTTTTTATATGTTCAGATGTCTTGGCACATCAAATACCATTTGGAGAAATTGTTAAATCTAATAAAGACGAGAAAAGAACTACTTTATTTTCTAAAGAACATGTAATTGATTTTGAGAATAAAACCATCAAGGAAATACTTGCAGAATGTAATTCTCAAAGTCAATATTTGTCATTTTTAGAAAAAATAATATCGGAAATTTCACAAGATGCTAAAATGAAATCGTCAGAATTTATAAAAGCTTATGCTGAAATAAAAAAATTTCTGGTGTGAAAAAAATAAATCAGATATTAGATGTTCCTCAATTTGCTTCAGAGTATCCTGAATTTTTCCATAGAATTTATGTGTTCCTTAAAAATAATCCGGATGTTCTTGAAAAAATTGAAAAAGAAGTAGCTATTGAATCATTTCTTGAATTTTTTAATGAGCAGCCAGAAAAGTAATATCAAATCTTAGATTTATAAAATATTGCTGGACGTTTTTCCGGTTTTTTCAAAAAAATTATTTTTTATAATGCAGCTCCCCATATAAAGAGGAGCTGCATATAAACTAATCCAGAAAGCCTTGCAGGTGTGTCATTTCGTCGATTTTAAGGTCTTCTGTAACATGAGCATAGGTATCAAGGGTCAGGTTAATACTCGAATGACCGAGAATCTGAGAGAGCGTTTTGATAGACATACCGGATTCTAAGGCTCTGGTTGCGAACGTATGCCGGAGTCCATGCACGTTGATTTCACGGATGTTATACTTTTTCAGAAGATTTTTGAAGTCACGCTGAAAATCTCTGGGGTCAACCCAATAACCGCTTCGATTGGTAAAAACATAGCCGTTTGGCTTGATGCCGTTTTCTTTGAAATAGGCTGACTGCTGCTGCTTGTAATCGTACAGAGCCTGTGCAATATCCGGCAGAAGCGGGATTGTCCGGATGGAATTCTTTGTTTTCGGGATTCCGATTTTCAGCTGTGTTCTTTTAGGAGCATCGGGGTCATCTATTTTGATTCTGTTGAGCGTTTGTGTCACTTTCAGGTAGCTCTGTCCGTTTAAATCAAGATGCACGTTTTTCCACATCAGTCCGAGCAGTTCACCTTGTCTCATTCCTGTGTATAAATCAAGGAGTACAGCCATTTCCAGCTTTTCACCTTTCATACAGGACTGTAGTTTCTGCTGTTCTTCCACTGTGAAGAATTTCCGTTCCTGCTTGATGCGTTTTGGCAGAGTGATGTAGTCAGCCGGATTTTTCGGTATCATTTCCAGGAAGACAGCCTGGTTCAGGGCTTTGTGAATCATGTTATGCATGTTCCGGAGTGTCTTGGGGCTGAGACCGCCTTTCTTCGTAAGATTGCCGTTTTTCAGTTTCTCATTGTAGAACTGCTGGAGAACCAGCACACTCAAATCACAGAGCTTTATATTGCCGATAGTTGGTTTGATGTGCCTGTGGATATACGTCTCGTAATTGATGGAAGTCGTGGGACGCAAATCAGTCTTCCCATATGTTTCCAGCCAGGTGCAGAGCCAGTCATAGAAAGTTGTCTTATTCGGCTCAATATAGGTATTTGTGCGAAGTTCATTCAGCAGCTGATTGACCTTTTCTGTGACTTCACGCTTGGTTTTCCCGTAGAAGAACTTTCGCTTCTGCTTGCCTTCACTCGTATAGATGGTCACGACTCCACGCCAGTGACCCTGTTTATCTTTATAGATACTGCCTTCATTATTGCCTTTCTTAGGCATAAAAACACCTCATTTCAGAATAAAGACCTGCCAGTCGGAAAGCTGACAGGTCATTTGTAGCAGATTAAAGTTCTCCGCAGAAGTCATAGAAATCATCATCAAATTCATCGGAAGAGAACAGGTATTCTTCAATTTCGTCATAAGTATATCCCATTTGGCGAAGGCGAAGCACTTCCATTTCCGATACGCCAAAATAGCTGCATAAGTCAAGCAAATCGGCATAATCGGCATCATGCATTCTGTATTCTTCGATTTCATTTTTTTCATAATTCCAGCCTGTTGTATCACTGACTGACCATCCAAAACGGGAACTGCTGCTGAATCTAGTATTGAATACAGGCGGTATACGAAATCTGTCACGGGTAATTTTTCCGTTATGGTCAATTCTGAGAATATCTCCCTCATCGGCTTCAATCACCTCATAGTGCATCCAGCGCAGGGGAGTATGCTTTAAAGCTGTCTTCATGATGGAAGCAGTTGAGGAATAGACATAGAGTTTCAGTTCAGGGAAGTAGATGAGATACAGCGGAGAACTGCCCTTCACGAACCATAAAGCATTCGTTTCGTCAAGAATCGTAAAAGTGAAGCTACCTCTGACATCTTCTGCCATATTCTTCAGAGTATCGAAGTTAAGGGATTTCTGCATTTCAATCAGCTGGACAGCGACATAGCTGTCAGTTTCGATGTTCGTCTTGGGAAGCTGCTTTTCTCTGCGAAGTGCTGTATCATTGTACAGCACTCCATTGTGAGCGAAAGCAAAGTCCATATCAGCATGACCTCTGAACGGATGGTTGTTCTGATTGAATTCCTGGCTGCCCTGTGTGGTATATCTGACATGTCCCATCACAGCACGGGTATGATTGGGAAGCTTAAACTTCATCTTGTGGGCTGGCTTGGGACGTTTGTAGATGGTCAGCTGATTGTCTTTCATGTAAGAGATACCGCTTGCATGGTCGCCTCTGACTTCTGATGCATTGGCAAGAGCCTGAATAAGTTTCTGTAAAGCTTTGAGCGGAATTTTCTTTCCGCAGTCTAAAAATCCGAATAATGCGCACATAGTTAAATTTCCTCCTCGTTATTGATTTCTTCGTTGATGTATAATCTGCGTTCTTTGAGATACTGAATCAGTTCCGGTTCAGTGATGGAGCTTGCAAATTCTGACCAGGACAGAGCCTGCAATTCTTCATCATCAAGATTTGTAGCAACAGTGCAGATTCTGTTCACCAGCTGGAGTGTCGCAAGCAGGGTATTCAGTTTAAGAGTGCCACGGAACAGACGAAATTCTATCGTATTTTGATTGCAGAGATTTACGGCATAATATCGACCATAATCACTTTTCGCTTTGGACATCACTTCGGATGGAGTCGGTTCATATCCATGACGGGCAGCCCAGCGGTTTAAAGCACTTTCCGTTCTTCTGGAAAATTTCACCATTTCTAACCAGTGATGTTCCACAAAGTACAGAATTCTGGAGATAACTTCTTCTTGTTCGTCCTCATCATCGCCGAACGCATCACGATTGACATGCACATGAAGTCCACAAGTTGAGGTCTGATGGGAACGATAACCCATATTTATGGCTGTTCTGAGGATGTCCTCCCAGTTAAATTCATTCAGATGGTAATCCAAACTCATAGGATGCGTAACTAATTCCAGTCCGTCATTGAGACTGCTGTCAGTCTTGATGTAAAGTCGCTTTTCATCAGCAGTATTGGCGATTTCAAGCAGTTCCTGAGCGTTATCCGTATCTCTTCCGCCTATGTCAATTTCCAGCTCTACACCGAAATATCGGATGCTTTCTCCGAAGAAACATGGACAAGGCTTGTACGAATAATTGCGAATTATCTGGGTTTTTTCGTGATAACAGCGTGAGCAGTAATATCCGTCATCATATTCATGCAGGTCATCTCTGTGAATCAGGTCATCACAGCAGTCGCAATGCGCATAAAACTGGTCAAAGCAGCTTTCACAAAGGCATCTGTCATAGTCTGAACCGTAGGCATCAACATCGTAAATTAAATCGCCGCAGCATTCACATCTGGAACACTCGTTTTCAGCACAGCTGTCACAAATCGGCTCATCATAAACAGTTGAATAGTAATCATTGGTAATAGCTGCACCGCAGCAGGTACATAAAGTTCTTTCTTCTTCCATTGAAAATTCCTCCTAGAATAATAATATAAATTTATTAGCCGGGCGAACCCGGCTAACTATTGGCTTATTTTGAATGAATGTAGTTAATCACTTCAGATTTGAACAGAGCCAGATGCTCCTTTTTGCAGGTCGGATTGACAGCACAGCAGACTTGTTCAGCGTGGTTAAGGGCTTCATACAGCGTATTCATGTCGATAGCATCACTGACATAGCTAGGCATATAGCTATAATCATGATGATGGTGATGATGGCTGCAAACTTCGTGAAGTACAAATTTTGCAGCTTTCTTAGCAATGTGACTTTTGATTCCCATAATTACATTTCCTCCTCGATAGAAACGGGTTCATTGACATATAATCTTCTTTCTTTCAGATACTGAATTAACTCCGGTTCTGAGATGTAGCTGACGAATTCTGACCAAGAGATATTCTGCATTTCGCTGTCAGTCAAATTGCAGGCGAAGTCGCAGATTTTATCTACCAGCTGTAAGGTTGCCAGCAGAGTATTCAGTTTCAGCGTACCTCGAAACATTCTAAATTCAATCGTATTATGATTACAGAGATTGACAGCGTGGTATCTTCCATAAGTACATTTGGCTTTGTTCAGCAGTTTTTTCGGTGTGGATTCATATCCGAACCGTGCTGCCCATCTGTTCATAGCGGATTCTGTTCTTCTGGAAAACTTTAACA
>DJXC01000233.1 GCA_002449575.1 Ruminococcus sp. UBA7014 | reverse complement strand
GGTTCAAATCCAGCTCCCGCAATCCAGTTTATATGCGGAGAAATCTCTATTTTAAGGGACTTCTCCGCATTTCATTTTCTTTGAAAATGGGATTTGTCCGTTGTTTGTCCGTTATTCCGGAGTTTTCATTTTCAGGCAGGCTTTTTGTCCGGATTGCTGTCCGTTGCATAACTGCCATAAATACAATCTGCTACGCTGTCCATCGCCCTTGCCTGAGCCTCCTGAAAAGAATGGAGATAAATCTGCATTGTCGTGGTAGCTGCCGAATGACCTAAGCAGGTCTGTACCGTTTTCACATCCACGCCATTCAGAATCATAGCCGAAGCGTTGAAATGACGAAAGGAATGTACGTTACAGAATCTCATGTTGTGCCGTTTGCAGAACGCTTCCAGAAATTTATAGGGCGAGCGGTTGTGCATCGGTTCGCCGTTCCATTTGGTGAATAAGCGGTCTGTTTCAATCCATTTGTCACCCAGTTCCGCTTTGCACGATTCCTGCCAGTCCTTGTATTCCAGAAGTTCAGCAATCAGACCGTCCGGCAGTTTCAGAATGCGGATACTGCTCTTTGTTTTAGGCGTGTCCGTGTACATACCCTTTTCCTTTGTCCAGAGGGAACTTCTGCACACATGGACAAGATGATTCTCAAAGTCGAAGTCTTTCCATTCCAGTCCGAGCAGTTCTCCTCTGCGGAGTCCTGTGAAGATTGCCATTGTGAAGAACAGGACATACTGCCGTTTTTCGGATTTTTCTGTTTCAAAGAGGTCAAGCATCTGACGGATTTCCTCTACTGTGTAGACTTCCCGTTCTTTCTGAATGATAGTCGGGAGTGTAACGTTTTTGCATGGATTCGAGGTTATCATCTGCTGTTTGACCGCATAATCGAAAACTGTTGACACGAACGAAATACAGTTTTTGATAGTTTTCGGGGCGAGGGGAGTAGCATCTTCTGCTTTGGCATTCTGCCGTTTCTCCTGTGTCAGATGAGTAACAAAACGCTGAATTGTGCGAGTTGTAATTTTGTCCATTCTCAGGTGTCCGATTTCCTTGTAAGTACGCTTGCTTGCCCAGCGGTAACAGCGGATTGTCTGCGTTTTCAGCTTGATTTCAGCATATTCTTTAAACCACTGTTCCGCAAAGTCCTGAAATTTCACCGCTGTTGTGACCTGACCGTTAGCACAAGCCTGTTCAAACATAACCGCCTGACGGTTCAGTTCTTTCTGAATCTGTTTTTCTGTCATATTCTTATCAGGTTTCCATGTCATGGACTGTTCCACATGGTTTCCTGATGTGTCATATCCGCAGGAAACTCTGATTTGATAAGAATTTCCACGCTTACGAATGGTTGCCATAATAAATATCCTCCTTCGATATTCATAGACTTTATGACATACCCTTGTACAATTCTTATTATATCACTTTCTCGCTTTAAAGTCAAAAATTTTCTGCAAAGATATATCAAATTTTTTCGTAACTTATTCTAATGTGGATTTTCTTTTCAGATGATTCTGCTGATAGTGTTCATATTCTGACTGCAATCCGCTGACCTGAATAAATTCCATCGCCTTTCTGTATTTGGAACGAAGCTGTTCCAGTTCAGAAATTTTCTTTGCTTCCTGTTTCAGCTTCTCTCTTGAAAAAGTCGCTGGCTGCCGATAGTGGGCTAATTCCAGAGTCAGCTTTTGAATTTCGGCTCTCATGCTGTCCACTTTTTGGAGAAGTTCCTTATTTTCGGATTTCAGCTTTTGAGTAGATTTTGCTCCGGCTATCTGTTTTTCGGCAAGTGCTTGAATATTTTCATAATCTTCCTGACTGAGAGTAACTTTGTTTCCGAATACTGATTTTTTCACCGGAATTTCGTCAATTTCAGCTATTCTGGATTTTTTCTGCATGACTTTGCTCAACTGTTCACGGGTTTCGGAAAGTTCAGCGGAAATCTGCTCTTTTTCAGATTTCAGAGCGTGAATCCGGTCTTGATGTTCCTTGTATTCTCCGACTGTATAGCTGTATCCTCTGGACTTTTTCGGCTCAGAAATCTGAATTCCGTGTTTCAGGCAGATGTCATGCAGGATTTGCCATTCTGATTTTCGCCAGCGGTTGATTGCATCTTTACCATTTCCGAATCCCATTTCTTTGAGTGCTTTTGCCATAGCGTTTCGAGTGTCCAGTCCCTTGTCAAAGTGACCGACCGGAATATAATCAATGTGCAGGTGTGGAGTCGCTTCATCGAGGTGCATCACGGCATTGAACACATAAAAATTCGGATTTCTCTGCTGAAAGCCGTTCATGTATTCCGTCAGGCACTCAACGGCAATTTCTGAATCAGGAGTACCGACACCTGTATCCTCTTTTGTGCCAATCTGTACCAAATCCTCATAGAAACTTTTCTGCTTGTTTGCTCCGGTGATAACAGTTGCAGTCGGCTTGCGACCGAACAGGTGTTCAAAGTAGTTTCCAATTTGGCGGTCACTTCTTTTCTGTGTGGCATTGTATCGGGTGACGGCATCGCCGAACAGTTTTTCATAAGCGGTTGCCAAATCCTCACGGACAAAGACGATATTATTTTCAGTCCGGCTCTGGTCAATGTTTTTGGCAGTGAAAATTCTGTTGTTGTGTGTCAGACTGCCTTTTCCCTGACACATGGAAATTGTTTTTTCTGTCATAAAAATCCCCTTTTTAAATCATAAAATTTTGAGTCAAAACGGATTTGAAAGGTCAGGAAACCTCAAATCCGAAGTTACTCCGGCAGGAGTAACCCCAAAGCACTTTTGACATTCCGACAAGCTCCATATCAAAAGTGCATTTGGGGCAGCGAGGCGGTCACACAAGGAATTGTGGACACGCTCTCGCTGAAAAGTCACTTCTGAAAATATGAAATCAGGTCAGCCTTGTTGACGAGAATCTTGCCACGTTTGCCTTCACCAGTGCGGACGGATTTCACTTTTCCCTGTGCAACAAGCTGACGGACGGTATGTTCAGAAAGTCCCTGAATGACTTCCGTACACTCCTTGACGGTCAGCATTTCCACCGGATTGTCAGCGGATTTTGTGATTGTATTCGTCTTGAAACCGTCAGGCTCTCTGTCGTAGGCGACAGCGGTCATGAGGTCAAGAATCTGGTTGAGCAGTTCTTCTTTTCTTGTACTTGTCATAATAAAACATCTCTCTTTCTAAGTTTTATAATTATGGATTTTGCACATTTTGAGCATTTTGTAACTGCAAAGTGTGCAAAATGCGGAAAATCCAGATTTCATCATCTGTAAACAGCAGGATTGATGATAATATCTGTGATTGTTTTGTTGTTCGCCCCCGTGCTTGTGATACGCCGGATATATCCGTATTCTTCGAGCATATCGACCGTTTCAGCAAAATCCTGAGCGTTTTTGAAAAGTGTGCATCGGCACAGCCTGTACAAATCATTCTGCCGGATATTCTGAACACGCTTCGATTTTATCTTTTCGAGGACTTTTTCAGCCTTGACGGTTGCAATATCAATATCGCTCAGACTGTAAGCGTAAATCGCCTGTTCACGGTAATATTCTGCTATTGAAATCGCATTGCAGAGCGTAGTTGTTCCGACACGGATTTCCGCAGGATTTTCATTTTTCAGGAAACAAATCACACAGTGAAGAATTCCGCAAATCCGCAGAATCAAGCCGTGATATTTAC
>DJXC01000063.1 GCA_002449575.1 Ruminococcus sp. UBA7014 | reverse complement strand
CACAGCCAACCGATACCGAACTTGCCGACCCTGACCCTTTCCAGCCTGAGGTGTAATTATGCAATATATCATCCATCCCGAACTCCCTGTTCTCTTTCTTGTGATTCCCTGTTATAACGAAGAAGAAGCCCTTCCAGTAACAGCTAAAAAATTAACCGAAAAAATGGATTCTCTGATTCAGGCAGAAAAAATTTCTCCGGAAAGTCATGTGATTCTCGTCAATGACGGCTCAAAAGATAATACATGGCATATTATTGAACAGCTTCATGAACAGAACCCACTTTTCTCTGGTGTAAAACTTTCCCGAAACTGTGGGCATCAGTCCGCACTTCTTGCCGGAATGCTCACCGTCCGGAATGAATGTGATGCAATCATCTCTATGGATGCCGATTTGCAGGACGATATTAACGCTATAGACGAGATGATTCAGAAATATCAGGAAGGCTGCGAAATTGTCTATGGTGTGCGCAGTCAGCGTGAAACAGATACTGCATTCAAACGTGGTACTGCTCAGGGATTCTACAAACTCATGAATCTTATGGGCGTGGAACTGGTCTATAATCATGCCGATTACAGACTGATGAGCCGCCGTGCTTTGGAAGAACTTTCTGAATATGATGAAGTAAATCTCTTTCTGCGTGGACTAGTTCCTATGATTGGCTTTAAAACAGCAGAAGTTTACTATGCCCGTGCTCCCAGAATGCAGGGGGAATCCAAATATCCGCTCCGGAAAATGCTTAATTTTGCTTTTGAAGGTATTACCTCACTTTCCGTCAAGCCTATCCGGATGATAACTGGACTGGGAATTGCAATTTTTGTTGTCAGCATCATCATGCTGATTTATATCTTGATACGTCATTTTACAGGGCATACAGTTGATGGCTGGTCATCCACGGCAGTTTCTGTATGGGCAATCGGCGGTCTGCAAATGCTCAGTATCGGCGTTGTGGGTGAATATATTGGAAAAATTTACCTTGAAACCAAACACAGACCCCGCTATCATGTTGAAACCTATCTGAAATAAACTTCTGAAAGCAGTTCTTCACACAAAGAACTGCTTTTTTTCTTGTATTCTGCGCTATTCTTTCATGTTCTGTTTGAATTTCTGTCATAAAATTATCACATTTCGGAGTATAATAATAATTGTAAACAAAAAACAAACATCAGCCAAAAGCTGGTCATCATAAATTGAAAGGATTGAATATTATGTTTGATAACAATAATAAAAATAATAATTATGAGGGTCTGTACCAAAATCATGAATCTGATTACAATAACTTCTACGATGCTCCGGACAGTAATTATGTCAATTTTAATTCTGACTCGAATCAGCATAAAAATAACGGCGGCGGTAAAAAATTCCTGAAATTCGTAGCTGGTGTTGCTGCACTTGCCATTGTATCCGTTTCTTCTATTGAAATATATAAAATGTTCGGTAAGGGCAGCTCTGACTGGACTTCTTCTGAAAGTGATGCCAGCATTACACATGAAGCCAGCAGCCTGACAGACAGCGACATTTCTTCTTCACAGGCATCTTCCAGCAGCAGTTCTTCTTCCTCTGCTTCTGTAAATTCCACTGCAAACTGGATTAATATGGCTGCTCCGGAAAACGCACTCAGTATTCCGGAAATTGTAGAAAAGGCTGTTCCTTCTGTTGTCGGTATCAGTGCCACTTTTGAATATACTGCACCTACACAGAGTTACTGGGGCTTTGGCTTCTATAATTATGGCAGCGGAGATACCAACGGTCAGAAACAAAAAATTACTGGTACAGGCACAGGCATTGTCATGACAGAAGACGGCTATATCATTACAAATGCACACTGTGTCTATGACAATGAATCAGATTATAAAGCCGGTAAGGCTGTCAGTGTCAGTGTTGTGATGGCAGATGATGCCGAAACTGAATACGAAGCACAGATTGTCGGCTATGACCTCGAAACAGACCTTGCTGTTCTTAAAATTGATGCAACCGGTCTGACTCCTGCCGAATTTGGAAACAGTGATGACCTCCGTGTTGGTGAACTGGTAATTGCTATCGGCAATCCGCTCGGATTTGAACTTCAGAATACTGTTACCTGCGGTATTGTTTCCGCCCTGAACCGTGAAGTAACCATCAATGAAAAAGATATGACTCTTATCCAGACCGATGCGGCTATCAATTCCGGTAACTCCGGCGGACCTCTGCTGAATGGCTATGGTCAGGTGGTTGGCATTAACTCCGCTAAAATGTCTTCCACTTATGGCAGTGCAAGCGTAGAAGGCTTAGGATTTTCTATCCCGATTAGTGATGCTAAGGAAATTCTCGAAGACCTGATTAATAATGGCTATGTCACTGGCAGACCACAGTTTGGTATTACTGGTGTGACTGTTTCTGAAGCAGATGCTTCTCACTATAATATGCCGCAGGGCGTGTATGTTTATGGTGTAACAGAGGGTTCTGCTGCCTATGAAGCCGGTATCCGTCAGGGCGATGTCATCACTGCTGTCGAAGGCACTGAAATTACAGATATGGATAGCCTTAATACAATCAAAAATCAGTATAATGCCGGCGATACTATCACAATCACTATCTTCCGTGCCGGTGAAAAAATGGATGTTTCTCTGACTTTACAGGAAGTTCGTCAGGAAAACTAAGATGAAATCAGACTTCTCCTTAAATAAATATATTCTCCTTACAGAGGTTCAGGGCTGATGCATATTTGTGCATCAGCCCTGAGCTGTATGGTAAAAAATGTTATAATATGCATTTTATCCACTAAATCTGCATTTTATGAGTTGATTTTTTCTATAAAACTAGAGTATAATAATAAAAAATTTATATTTTGTTTAAATTTTATTCACTAATTTATCAAAATTTTTATTTAAGGGGGCAGAAGTGTGAAAAAAATACGTCATCTTCTCACGGGAATTGCAGCGGTTAGTCTGGTTGCTTCTATGATTCCTGCTTACACAGCCAGTGCGGCAATTGTTCTCTATGACTCTGATACAGGTATTGAGGACGGTTACAATTACGAACTGTGGAAAGACAGCGGCAATACAAAAATGGAACTCACAGGCAATGGTACATTCAAATGTGAATGGAACAATATCAATAACTGTTTGTTCCGTACCGGAAAGAAATTCGACTGCACACAAAATTACAAGGAAATCGGAAATGTACGGTTTGACTATGAAGTAGATTATCATCCGGACGGAAATTCTTATCTTTGTGTATACGGCTGGACAAAAGAACCTCTTGTGGAATACTATATTGTAGATTCATGGGGTAGCTGGAGACCACCCGGAAACGAAGGTTATCTCGGAGAGGCTACCATTGACGGAGCTGTTTATGATATTTATAAAACCGTGCGTGTGGATAAACCCTCTATTGTCGGCAATGCTACTTTTGACCAGTACTGGAGTGTCCGCAAGGATAAACGGACAAGTGGTACTATTAATGTTGCTTCTCATTTTGCTGCATGGGAAGAAATGGGACTGCCTGCCGGAAAACTTTACGAAGCAGCTCTGAATATTGAAGGCTATCAGAGTGCCGGTTCGGCAACTGTGCTGAAAAATGAAATGACAATCGGCGGTGATATTCCTGACCCTGAACCGGCAACGGAAGCACAGCCAGATGAAAACGGCTATTATCTCCAGTCGACATTTACCAGTAGTACAGATAACTGGTCTTCCAGAGGTGATGCTAAAATTTCCGCTTCTGACGGTATCTTGTATGTAACCGGCAGAACAGATAACTGGCATGGTGCTTCTGTCAGTCTGCCAACAGCAACGTTTGTTCCCGGAAATGCTTACAGTTTCAGCGTAATGGCAAAGCAGGATAAAACTGCCACGGAAGAATTCCGGCTGACACTTGAGTATGACGGTGCAGACGGTAAAAAACATTATGATACTATCGCTTCTACAGACGGCATAAACGGCGAATGGATACAGCTTGCCAACACTTCTTTCCAGATTCCAGAAGGCGCAAAAAATTTGCTTTTGTATGTAGAAACTGCTGACAGTACTACAGATTTCTGTATAGATGATGCTGTAATTGCTACAAAAGGCACAAAAGTTGATGCTTCCGGTACTCTCAGTGCAAAACTTGGAGATGTGACACTTGACGGCTCTGTTACTGTTGCTGATTTGATTGCAATTCAGAAATATCTGCTCGGTATTCTGTCTATTCCGGAAAATTCTTTCACAAATGCTGACCTTAACAGTGACGGCAAAGTAAATATTTATGATATGATTCTGCTCAAACAACAACTGCTGAATCCTGAAAAAAAAAATGAATCTGTAACCGAACCTGCGGAACAGCGTGTAGAAGGACAGTGGTATAATACTGCTGATATCTCATGGATTGACACTTCCAAGCCAATGGTTGCCATTGCTTTTGATGATGGTCCGATTGCAGGCAGTAACTACCCTGCCAGAATTCAAAATGCTCTTTCTGAAAATGGCTTCCATGCTACTTTCTTCTACTGGGGCGAACGCATTGCCGGAAATGAAGCCGAAATCAAGCGTGCGCAGGAACTTGGCTTTGAAATCGCAAATCATACATGGTCGCATCCGGATATGACAACTCTTTCCGCTGACCAGATGAAAGAAGAAATTCAGAAATGTGCCAATGCACTCACTGCTATCACCGGACAGGAAGAATTTCTTATTCGTCCTCCGTTCTTGTCAGTCAACGATACATTTAAGCAAGTTGCCGGTGTTCCGCTGGTTAATTGCAGTGTCTATTCCATGGACTGGGAAAAAGCAACAAAAGACCAGATTATCAATACCATTACTTCCGGTATGGCTGACGGTTCTCTGAATGGTCAGATTGTTCTTGCACATGAAAATTATGAAACAACTACACAGGCAATGGAATATCTTGCACCTTATATGAAATCGCAGGGTTGGCAGATTGTTACTGTTTCCGAAATGTTCAAGGCAAACGGAAAAACCATGTACAATGGTACAGTTTACAACAATATTTATTAATTTTAATTCCCGGAAGGCAGGCAAAAAGTGCTTTTGTCTGCCTTCTGTATATGTGTAAAAATCTTCCAAAATTGGAAAAAATGGCGTGAAACAGTCATAAAATACAGCATATTTGTGCAGTTTTCCTAAAAAAACAAAAATTGTTCCGACAATATTTTAAAAGAAAATGATTTCAGGGGATTGACAATCACGAAATAATGTGCTAAAATATGTAGTATAAAAACGTTTTTGTATTGTCTTTCGTGCAAGCACATAAACGTTTCACAAACATGTCAGTATAGATATGTGATATCTCTGCTGTCGTGTCAGTAAGAATGTGAAAAAAATCAAAAGAAGAGAGAGGTAATCTAACAATGAAGAAGTCATTTCTGAACAGAGCAATGGCTGCTGCAATTGCAGTTCCGGTCGCTCTGTCTCAAACCGTTCTGTTCACTTCCTTCGCTGCCGGTGAAAATGCCGCTGCCGGAACTACAACTTTCACAATTGATGATTTCGTTAATGTTCCAGTGAAGGATTCTGCTGTTTCTCCTATCGTTTCTGTTTCTGAAAATGATGATGTTTTTGTTTATGAAAAAGAATCTATCTGGAACAGCAAGCTGGAATCAGCGATTAACCAGCTGGATGGTACAAAGAAAGAACTTGATATTGCAAGCCTTGTAGCTGCTGTCAAGCCCCTTCAGAATAAGTGGTATACTGATATTATCGCTTCTGCTATTTCTGGTACTGTAGAATTCAGTGGTACTGAAGTGACTATCGCTTTGGATGTTGTTTTCCCCGAAGAAAAGCAGGCAGAACTGAAGCAGGAAATCACTACTAAGATGATGAGTGCAAACTCCCAGATAGATGAAAGTGTTATCAATGAAAATATGACACTGAAAACTCTGGAAGCTATCAATGGTCAGATAGTATTGACTGCTGATACCGCAAATCTCAACGCAAACAAGGAAGTTTCCTTCTCCTTAACTGCTGTTTTTGAAGGTAATAAAATTGCAACTATTGATGATGCTTATAATTATGGCGTCGAAAAGCTGGAAGCTCTCAGAGCAGAACTGAAAACTGGTGCAAAAGGCGTTCTTTCTCATTATCAGGCTGAAAAAGATGCTAAACAGGCTGAAAAGGATGACTATCAGAAACAGCTGAATGAAAAGATTGCTCTTCTGGAAGAAAAGCAGGCTGAAAGAGATGCCGCTCAGGAAGAGGTAAACGAAAACAAGTCACTTGTTGATGAAAAGCAGGCTCAGCTTGATGAACTTGAAGAAGCAGGTACTGATACTACTGAGGCTCAAAAGGAACTTGATGATGCTAATAAGAAATTGGTTGCTGCTCAGGAAAAATTAGACAATGCTCTGAAACAATTAGATGATGCAAGAGAGCAAGCCAATGATGCTCAGAAGCAGCTCGATGATGCTCAGAAGCAGCTCGATGATGCTCAGAAGCAGCTTGATAATGCAGGTTCTCTTGTTGATACTGAAATTGATAAAGTTGTTGATGGTTATCTCACCAAACTCGACAACATGAAGACTAAGGCTGACAATAGCCTTGAAAAGAATGTTTCCAAAGAATTCACAGGAACTACTTATGATGCTGTTCTCGGCAAACTGTCTTCTTACAATAATAAGTATGCAAAGAAGATTCCTCAGTCATTGGATGCTGTTCTGAAAAATGAAACAATCGTGTCGCTTTATGCTGAAGTGCTGAAGCAGGTAAATGGTATCATCAATTCAAATGGTTATGCTGTTGAAGTTTCTCTGAATGATGTAGTTGGTGTTGCTAAAGAAGCATATGATGTTAGTGTAACAGCCGACTATGCAAACGGTGCATTTAATGGTTACACAGAAGCTTATCTGGCTGATGTACTGACTGACGAAGAAAGCCAGTATTACTATGATTATTTTACTGAATTGCTGGCTGACAAGCTTGCTTCTGAAAACAAGAAGATTAAGAGCATTGATACTGAAAAAGAACTTGAATTTAGTGTTGGTGCAAATTACAGCACTCTTTCCGGTGCAGCTGACCTTGCTGTCAAGAGAATCATTACTGTAACTCTGGAAGAAGATATCACAGAAACAGATGCAACTGAATCTGATACAGATGCAACTGAAACCGATACAGACGTGACTGAATCCGGTACAGAT
>DJXC01000105.1 GCA_002449575.1 Ruminococcus sp. UBA7014 | reverse complement strand
TTCATGGTCAAGAAGAGCATGGATGATGTTAAATATGAATATCTTGATGGACACAATATTCTCACTTTGAAAAAAGGTCTGGTGGGAAAATGAATGAATGCAGGAGATTCGACTACATTTCCGATATGAAAACTGTCGCTCTGCTTGGTGTAGTCTTCGGACATTGCCTGCTGTTTTATGTTGGAAATCCTTTTTTTCCGGAGACTGCCGGTTTTATATCTAAAGGTGCAATGCTGATAATTACATTTTTTGATGCGTCTCTCATATCGGGGTTTGTTTTCTGTTCGGGTTTTTTGTTTGCAAACAGCATTTCGAGAAAAAACAGAACAGTGCTGCAAAACCTTGCAAACAGAATAAAAAGACTGCTCATTCCGTACTATCTTTATGGTGCGCTGTGGGTAGTACCACTGTATACTTTTTTTAATATAAAGTGCTTTGGCAGACCCGAAAATGCGAATTATCTTACAGGCTACAAATATATGCTGCTTGGGTGCTTTTCCGATCATCTCTGGTTTCTGTGGATGCTCTTTTGGGTGGCATCTGCCTTTATTCTTATGAAGCCGCTTCTGACAAAGAAGCTGCTGCCGCTGACATTTGTCATATCGGTAGGACTTGCGTTTATCGTTCAGATTTTCCTTACGGATTTCCCGTACTTTAAGCTAAGCCAGACAGCACCATATTTTATCTGCTACTTTATTGGTATATGTGCTTTCCATTTTATTGAGAGAATAGAAAAGATACCCACATTGTTGCTTTTTATTTTGACAGCAATATTTTTCATTGGGAGTATGTTCTACTACAAAGCGGACGGAGTACATTTCGCACTGGGCTGGCTCTGCAAGCTGTGCGGTATATTAACGAGTTTTTGCTTTTTCACAGCTCTTGAACGGTTTGAAGCAGTAAGAAAAATAAGAACAGCAAAGCTGTGGAGATACACGGAAGAGCACAGTATGCAGCTATTTCTGTTCAACTGTCCGTTTGTGTACTTATATTTCAGAGTACTCTATCCGCTGATAGGACAGTATACTTTTCTATGTGCAATTGCAAATTTTATAATTACTATGCTGACACTGTATGTAACTGTGTGGATACAAGACAAGATTAAGGAGTTGGTCAGAAAAAATGCTAAAAAATAAAAAAAGTGGAAAAATAGCTCTGCAAATCAACCGTCACATGATTATTTTTGAAATTATATTTATCCTGATAAGTGCAGTTTTTATTTTTATATACAATATGTCGTATTACATAGAGGAAAGATTTGAGAGTGCCACAAAGCTAGGAAATTATACAGCTTCTGAACTGGAAAGCTATGAGCCTCTGCGTTTTCTTGTGCCTTACTGGCAGGAGCATTATAGTCAAATGGAATTTTTCTATGACGATAGTCAGAGGGCAGCCGAAAAAGAATATCTGCTCAGAAAAAAAATTCCGGAAATGACTGAAGTGAAATATGTCACTCCTCAGCAGGCGGAATCTCTTGATGCAGAAGGGCAACAACTTTTAGCGGAGATTTGCTATTATGAGTTAAGCGAAAGTTACAACAGAAGCAAGAGCGCATATTCTCCGGAATTTCTGACGGGCTTTGTGGTAAACAACAACGAAACATTTTTCCTTCTGTCAGGTATTAAGGAAAATGAAGCACGCATTAGCTCTGGTGGTGAGGTCTTTGAACTTGGCTCGACCTCTCCGTATGTGGAAGGCGTATATCCAATACTCGATGAGATACTGCGCACAGGAAAATCGCCGGAAGCAATGGAATTTTCCATGAAAAAGGGTGCAGACAAAGAATATGTCCATATGTTCGTGCCAGTGTACTCAAACAACGAGCCTGTCATGTTTGTCGGAGTATCCATGCAGTGGAAGGATCTTATATCAAACGTTATGAACATATCACTGCTGATAGCTTTTGTCACTTCGATACTGTTCATAATACTGGGAGTTTTATTCCTGAATCTTCTGAAAAAAAATATTACAAATCCTCTCAGAGACGAGCAGCACATCATTAACGAATATAAAGAAAACAAAAATGCCGAGAAAACTGTCGAGAACTTAAGCTTTATTTCATCAAATAACGAAATACAGGATCTTGCTGAGGATTTTTCCTCAATGGTGATGGAGATAGAACGACACATAGACCAAGTCAAAAGCATCACTGCTGAAAAAGAGCGTATCGGTGCGGAGCTGGAGCTTGCAACTAAAATACAGGCTTCTATGCTGCCGAACATTTTCCCGCCGTTCCCCGATCGTAAAGAGTTTGATATTTATGCTACGATGACCCCTGCAAAGGAGGTCGGCGGAGACTTCTATGACTTTTTCCTCATTGATGACGATCACCTTGGAATGGTAATGGCAGATGTTTCGGGTAAAGGTATTCCAGCAGCACTGTTTATGATGGCATCCAAAATACTTGTAAACAACTTTGCGCTGATGGGCGGAAGCCCTGCAAAGGTATTAGAACAGACCAACACAACAATCTGCAAAAACAATGAGCAAGAAATGTTCGTAACAGTATGGTTCGGAGTTCTTGAAATATCCACAGGCAAAATAACAGCAGCAAATGCAGGGCATGAATACCCGATGATTAAAAAGGCAGACGGCAGCTTTGCGCTTTTCCGTGATAAGCACGGTTTTGTTATCGGCGGTATGAACGGAATGCACTACAAAGAGTATGAGTTCACGCTTGAAAAGGGCGGCACACTGTTCCTTTATACTGACGGCGTGGCAGAAGCTACGAATGCCCAAAACGAGCTTTTCGGCACAGATAGAATGCTTGATGCTCTTAACATTGACCCGCAGGCGAATCCGAAAACGCTGCTTGAAAATATGAAGAATGCTGTTAATGAGTTTGTTGGCAATGCACCTCAGTTTGACGATTTGACTATGCTCAGCATAAAGTTGTTGTAAATCACCGTATGTATTTCAACTGTTTCTGGTTTAACATGAGTTCGATGAAAATTTTATTTTTAAAAAACTCGAAAAATGTTTTTATGTATAAAAATCTGATTTCCGGAAACAGTATCAATACGGAGGTGATAAAAATGACATCCAAAGAATTACTGTATGTAGAAGATGCTCTCGGTCACGAGCAGTTTTTCCAGACCAAATGTCATGAAACCGTTTCCCAGCTTCAGGACACCTGCCTGAAAAATTGTGTGGAAGAAATGGCACATCAACATGAACAGATTTTTACAAGCCTGTATGGCTTGCTGAACTAAAGCAGGAGGCAGAAGCATGAATGACCAGAATTTAATGGAGAATCTGCTGATTCTCGAAAAAAGCGGCTGTGATATGTATCTGCATGGAACAATTGAATCCAGTTCCGGCAATGTGCAGAATTCTTTCAAGTCTGCACTGAACGATTCTTTGAATATGCAGGAAAGAATTTATTCTGAAATGTCTGCCAAGGGCTGGTATCAGCCAGATTGTGCAGAACAAATCAAAATGCAGGAAGTACGTCAGAAATTCTGCTGCTGAGCATAACAGAAAAAGTCCGTCCGGTATGCCGGACGGACTTTTGTTAGATTTATGAATTTATTCACATAATATTAAGAATAATTTTTAAATAAATCTTGAATTTTTTGTGAATTTATGTTATCATGAAGATAATATTTTAATTCAGGGGGGTTTTTGATATGAATCAAAAACATGTATGCAAAAAAATGACTGGTGCGCTGACAGCCGTCAGCCTGTTATGCTGTTCTGCACTGACACTTCCGGCAGATGCCGAATATGCCCGTGTAGGTGTACATGACCCGTCAGTGGTCAAATTAGAAGATGGAAGCTATTATATTATTGGTTCTCACCTTGCCGGAGCACGTTCCAGTGATTTGATGAACTGGACAATGACTGCGAATTCCGCTGCGGGTACAAAAAATACAACTTACTTTAAAGATATTTATACTGACTTAGTCAAGCCGAATACATGGTCAAATACATCTGAGAATTATGACCTGTCCGGAAATCTCTGGGCTCCGGATATTATCTGGAATGAAACTATGCAGAAATGGTGCATGTATCTGAGTGTCAACGGCAATGACTGGCATTCTTCTATTGTACTGTGTACAGCAGATAATATTGACGGTCCTTATACTTATGTGGATACTATCGTGTATTCCGGATTTGAGACAAAGCCCGCAAATGCTGCCAACAGCTACAAGAATACAGATGTTGAGAAAGTACTTGGCAGTAATCCGGATTTAAGCCGTTATCTGACCTCTGCCGGCAGATGGAATGCCGAATATGGTACAAATGCGATTGACCCATGTACTTTCTATGACGAAGCCGGAAATCTCAAAATGGTCTATGGCTCATGGTTTGGCGGAATTTTTATGCTTGACCTTGATGAAAATACTGGTCTGAGAGATTATACTGTCACTTATCCGACTGTCGATTCCGGAACAGATAAATCTGATGCCTATCTTGGAAAGAAAGTCGCCGGCGGACACTGGGCATCCGGTGAAGGACCTTATATTGAATATATGACTCCTCCCGGAAGTAATGACGGCTATTATTATTTATTCCTGTCTTATGGTTATTTCAACAATAAGGGCGGCTATAACATGCGTGTATTCCGGAGCAAGAACCCGGAAGGTCCTTATCTCGACCAGAACGGAAACAGTGCCTTCTATGATACTGTAACAGGCGATTCCAACACTGCCGGAAATATCGGCGAACGCCTGATGAGCAATTACCAGTGGTCATGCAATTCCCGTCCGAACACCGCACAGGGACATAATTCTGCATTACTGGACAACAATGGTAAATTATTCGTAATTTATCACAACAAGTTTGATGACCAATGGGGTTTCCATGAAGTCCGGACACACCAGTTAATCATGAACGAAGACGGCTGGATTACTGCCGCTGCCTATGAGTATTCCGGCGAAGAACTTTCTAAAAAAGGACATACGCTGGAAGCTGTTACAGGTGATTATGAATTAATCTGGCATAATCCAAATCAGAAATTTGAAAATGAAAAATCTGCTGATGTCGAAAAGCCGATTCATATTACCCTTAATGCTGACGGTACTGTGACAGGCGATATTCAGGCAACTTGGGAAATGACTGACGGCACACCTTATATGAGCTTTACATGGGGCGGAGTTACCTACAAAGGCGCATTTCTTGTGCAGAATGACGAAGCCGAAACTCCTGTCAAAAAAATGACATTCACTGCAACCGGAATTAATATCTGCATCTGGGGCAGCAAAAAAGAAGCCTATGATATTTCCAAGGATTTTGTTGACCGCACCGGAAACGGAAAACTTGTTTATAAAGCCGATGCCAATGCACAGAACAATCATACTGTCAAAATTTCGGAAACGGATTTATTAAGCGGTGTATCTTATCATATTACCAATAAGTTCAACGGCAAGTCACTCGACCTTGCCGGAGGTGATACTACAGACGGTACAAACATTCAGCAGTGGAATCTGACAGGCGGCAGCCAGCAGGAATGGCGCATTCTTGCTACTGAAAACGGCTATTGCAAAATTGTCTCCATGGCGGACGAAAGCAAAGCTATCACTGTTGACGGCACAAATGCAGAGAATGGTCTGAATATTCAGCTTGCCGCCTATACAGGTGCAGACAATCAGCAGTTTAAGCTGATTCAGAACAGAGGATTTTATGGAATTGTCTCGAAATCTTCTGCGGATAAAGCCGGTCTGGATGTTTACGACTGGAGTGAGGAAAACGGCGGCAATATTAACCAGTGGGAATACTGGGGCGGTGACTGTCAGTTGTGGTACATTACACCAGCCTATCCGGAAATTAACGATTCTGATTATGTCATCAAGAGTGTAAACAGCGGGCTGTTTCTTTCTTACAACAGAAGCTATGATGTATTTCAGGAAGATATAGAAACTGTCTGGAATGTAAAAGCAACAGCGGACGGCTGGTATCAGATTTTGAATCAGGATGGAAAAGCCATGACAGTTGAGGAATCCAGTGCAGAAGACGGAAAAAATATATATCTGTCAGAAAATACCGGAGATATTTCACAGAAATTCAGCCTGTACACAAACAATGACGGTTCTGTCTCGATTCTGACAGCAGTTTCCGGAAAAGCTTCTTCTCTGGATGTATATGGCATCAGTCAGGAATCCGGTGCAAATATCTGTCAGTGGAACTACTGGGGCGGTGTTGGTCAGAACTGGATTCTGACACCCGTTGTATCTAAACAAACTCCTGAACCTGAAACAGAAATCACAGAATCTGAAACAGGACTTGACATTACTTACGGCGATGCAGACTGCTCCGGAAAAGTAGATATTCTGGATGTTATCACTGTCAACAGAAATATGCTGGGAAAAGAAAAACTCAGCGATGACGGCTTTGTCAATGCAGATGTCGATAAAGATAAAAAAATTACTGCTTCTGACTCCCTGAATATTATGAAATTTATTGTTGGGCTGACACAACTGCCTGTTGCATAATCTTTTTATGATAAACTCCCGGTTTTTTCCGGGAGTTTTCTGTTTATCAGCATTGACAAAATTTTTAAAGTATAGTATAATGATAATAAGAGAAACGGAAAGGATTTGAATTCTCATGCTTGCTAATTATCATACCCATACTTACCGATGCCATCATGCTAACGGCGAGGACAAGGCTTATGTGGAAAATGCCATTCGTAATGGAATGAAAGTACTCGGCTTTTCTGACCATTGTCCATGGGTCTATCCGGATGATTTTGTCTCCCATATCAGAATGTCAGCTTCTCAAATAGATGATTATTTCACTAGTCTGACGAAACTCCGTGACGAATACCAAAAGGAAATTACAATTTATATCGGCTTTGAATCAGAATATATTCCGGAACTGCTTCCGGCACAGGACAAATTATTTGCAGATTATCCTGTCGATTATCAGATTTTAGGTCAGCATTTTATCACCCGTGAACCCAGTTTCTACACCGGAAATATCGTTAATGAAGAAAAAATGCTGGAATCTTATATAGATTCTGTGATAGCAGGCATGGAAACAGGAAGATATCAATATCTTGCACACCCTGATTTGATGGGTTTTTCTGGCTCGATGGAAATTTATGACAAACACTACCGGAGATTATGCGAATATCTGAAAACACATCAGCTTCCTGTGGAAATTAATCTGCTGGGAGTAGTAGAACATCGTCACTATACAGACGAACATTTTCTGAAAATTGCCGGAGAAATCGGCTGTACAGCAATCATCGGCTGTGATGCGCATCAGCCTTCCCGTCTGGATTACCGTAAGGGACAAGCACTATGTCAGCAAATGGCAGCAAGAAACGGTCTGCCTGTACTGGATTATCTGCCGGGACTTGAACCCAAGCTATAAACAACTGAAATAAAAAAGTTTTCCAATAATTAGTAAAAATTCACAAATTATTCACAGATGCTTCTTTAAAATTTAATCAAACTTATGCTATAATAATATTATGAATTCTGCAAATTTTTAAATAAATATCAGGAAAGGGAGTGTCTTTATGCCAACAGAAGTTTTTTCTCGTCTCACCCCCGTGAAACAGCAGCATATTATAGAAGCCATCAAAGAGGAAATCACCCGTGCGCCGTTTGAAGAATTTTCTATTTATAATGTTGTACGAAGCTGTGGTATTTCCAGAGGAAGCTTTTATCAGTACTTTGCCAATAAAGAAGATATTATGATTTATTTGCTTTCCGCTTATAATCGTAGTGTTCTGGAACGCTTTATGCAGTCGCTGAAAGAACACAATGGTGACTTATTTACAGGTCTGGAAGATGGTTATCGTTTTGTTGTAAGAATGCTGTGTTATAAAGAATCAAAAGCCTATCGGCAGCACCTGTTCTGCAATGCAGATTTTTATGAAAAACTATGGAGAGACCATGACTTTTCTGTAGAAAAATATCCGGCATTGCTGGAAGCTCTGGAACTTATCAATATACAGAATCTTCGTGTTGACGACCGTGAGGAGCTGAAAACGCTGATTGAAATCTGTATGGCATCTGTCACAAGGGAGTGCATTACATTACTGATGACAAACTGTACAGAACAAATGGCTTGTGAGAGTTTTATGGAAAAGCTTAATCTGCTCAGAAAAGCTTATCAGAAATAAAAAATGCCCTTTGCAGGGCATTTTTATCAAAGATTAGCAAGAAA
>DJXC01000057.1 GCA_002449575.1 Ruminococcus sp. UBA7014 | reverse complement strand
GAAAAGGCATTCTTTGCAGAAGATGAAAATTCACGTCTGGCGGATGAAAATCTGCATCAGCTGTATCTGGAACGAAGCGAACTACAGTTTGCAATCCGTTCCGCAGAAGAAAAATCAGAAAATCTTCTGGAAGAAATGCAGAAACTGGAAGAAACTGCTCTGCTGACAGAACAGAATCTGCATGAGGCAGAACAACTCTATGAAACTGCACTCTCCGAAATGCAGAAAGTGCAGAATGAAATAACAGCGCAGGAATCAGAAATGGAAACGTTTCGGGAGACACTTCACCAGATGCGCCGCAGAAAATCTCAGGCGGAAGAGGACTTCCGTCAGCTCGGCTTTCAGATGCGTGACAAGAAACAGCGGCACAGAATCCTGACCGATTTGGAAAATCATATGGAAGGTTTTTCCGGAAGTGTCAAAGCTGTAATGCGGGCTGTACAGAATGGCAGTTTACAGGGGATTTTCGGAAGCGTGGCACAGTTGATTCAGGTGGACAGTCAGTACGGAATTGCTGTGGAAACTGCACTCGGCGCAAGTGTACAGCATATCATTGTTGCTGATGAAAATGCTGCTAAAGCCGGAATTCATTTTTTGCGTGACAGCCGTGCCGGACGTGCAACATTTCTGCCGCTGACAACAATTCGTGGCAGATATCTCAATCCGCAGGATTTGCGTGATTTTTCTCACTTGAAAGGATTTATTGCTGTTGCCAGTGATTTGGTGACTTGCGATGAAACTTACAGACAGATTGCAGAAAATCTGCTTGGCAGAATTCTTATCGCTGACAATATCGACAACGCTGCCGAAATCGCTCGCCAAAGCAGTTATAAATATAGAATCGTCACCGCAGACGGTCAGGTTATCAATGCCGGGGGTTCGTTTACAGGCGGCTCGGTTCAGAAAACAGGCGGTATGCTCACCAGAAAAACAGAACTCCATGCACTTCAGGATGAAATTCATCAGCTCGCTATGCAGTGCCAGTCAGCGGAACAGTCTGCCCGACAGACCGCTGATGACTGCACAAAGGCAGAACAAAATCTTGAAAATCAGAATCAGATACTCGAACAGCTCCGGCAGAAATTTCTGAACACTCAGACAAATGCGCAGAAAGAAGCTTTTCCGCTCTCGCAGTACCGGAAACAAGTGCAGGATAATGCTGATAAAATGGCAGAACTTAAAAAACAGTCTGCTCAGTCCGGCGAACTTCTGGCAGAATCCAAACTCCGTTATGCACAGAAATTACAGGAAATCGAATCAGCAGAAAAAAATCTTTCCGGTGCAAAAGACCGGAAATCCGCTGTCATGCAGGAAAGACAGTCTGCATTTGAAGTTTACAGCGATTTGAAAATTAAACTTGCTCAGGCAGAAAAAGACAAGGAATCTGCTGAAGCTGCTCTTGTTCAGATACAGGATTCTGTCAGAACTGCACAAGACAGAGAAAAACAGTATCTCACTGAAATCGAAAACTATCAGCAGCAGATTGTACAGAAAACGTTGGAAATTCAGGAAAAGGAAACGTTCTTTTCTGAAACGGAACAGAAAATTGTCACTGCCGAACAGCAGGCAAAAGCTGCTTCCCAGAATCATGATGCACAAAATATCGAAATCAGAAACTTACAGTCCGGACTGAATGCGCTGCATACGGAAAAAGAAAAGCTTTCTTCCGAAGTTTCCCGTCTTTCTGAACGGAAAAATACGATGCAGTCCGATTGTGACCAGATTATCAATCAGCTTCTGGAAGTTTACGAACTGACACGCTCCGAAGCACAGGCAATGGCACAGCCTGTTGATGATATGCCGGAAGCCAGAAAACAGCTTTCCGGAATCAAACAGAAAATCCGTGCGCTGGGTACAGTCAATCCCGATGCAATTGCAGAATTCAAAGACGTTTCCGAACGACATGCCTTCTATGCCCATGAAATGACTGATATTAAAAAGGCAAAGCAGGAACTTGAAAAAATAATTCAGAACCTGACCGGCGAAATGTGTCGAATCTTTTCAGAGAGCTTTCAGATTATCAATCAGAATTTTAAAGAAATTTTTCGTGACCTGTTTGGCGGCGGACGTGCGGAACTTCTGTTGACAGAACCCGAAAATGTCCTGACTTCAGGCATTGAAATCAATGTTGCACCGCCCGGAAAGGTGATTAAAAATCTGATTTCGCTTTCTGGCGGTGAACAGTCATTCGTTGCCATTGCTATTTATTTTGCGATTCTCCGGCTCAGACCTGCACCGTTTTGTATTCTTGATGAAATTGATGCTGCACTGGATGAAGCCAATGTCCGCAAATATGCCCGTTATCTGAAACATTTTACAGATAATACACAGTTCGTGCTTGTCACACACAGACGCAGTGCAATGGAAGAAGCCAGCGTTCTTTATGGTGTTACCATGCAGGAAGATGGTATTTCCAGACTGCTCCGGCTCGAACAGCCCGAAGATATGCCCGAAGAAACTATGAATTAATCAGGAGGACTTTTATGGGATTCTTTTCTAAAATCAAAGAAGGTCTGCAAAAAACCCGTGATGCCATGATGCAGAAAATGCAGGCAATTATCAACTCGTTTACAAAGATTGATGAAGACTTGTTTGAACAGCTCGAAGAAACTATGATTATGAGTGATATGGGTGTGGATACTTCTGTCGAAATCTGTGAACGACTCCGGAAACTCGTCAAGGAACGAGGCGAAAAAGACCCAAAGAAAATTATGGGACTGATTGAGGAAATTATCAGTGACATGCTCGGAGAAGAGACAGAACTGGATTTGTCTACAAAGCCTTCTGTAATTATGGTTATCGGCGTAAACGGCGCAGGCAAGACAACGACTATCGGAAAGCTGTGTCATCAGTTCAAGAATGAAGGAAAGAAAGTGCTTGTTGCTGCTGCTGATACTTTCCGTGCTGCTGCTATCGACCAGCTTCAGGTCTGGACACAGAGAGCCGGTGTCGATATTGTCAAACATGCCGAAGGCAGTGACCCGGCGGCTGTTGTATTTGATGCCATTACCGCAGCAGTTGCCCGTGAATGTGATGTGCTGATTATTGATACAGCAGGCAGACTGCACAACAAGAAAAATCTGATGAACGAACTCGCAAAAATCAACAGAATTCTTGAACAGAAGGCAGAAGGCTGTGCTGTCGAAACGCTTCTTGTTCTGGATGCTACAACCGGACAGAATGCTGTCAGTCAGGCAAAACTGTTCAATGAAGCGGCAAAGATTACAGGCATTGTCCTGACAAAGCTTGATGGTACGGCAAAGGGTGGCATTATTGTTTCCATCAAGAACGAACTGGGCATTCCGGTGAAACTGGTCGGCGTGGGCGAAAAAATTGAAGATTTACAGCGTTTCAATAATGCAGAGTTTATCAGGGCATTGTTTGACCATTCAGATGATGTCAAAATAGAAGAAAAACCGGAAGAAGTTTCAGTCGAGGAAGAAGTTGTTCCAGAAGCCGAACCGGAAGAAACTCCGTCTGAAGAAGCACCCGTTCCGGAAACTGAACCGGAAGAAACCTTGGCTGAAGAAGAATCTGTTCCGGAAGCCGAACCAGAAGAAGCTCCGGCTGAAGAAGAATTCGTTCCGGAAGCCGAACCAGAAGAAATTCCGGTTGAAGAAGCACCCGTTCCGGAAACTGAACCGGAAGAAATTCCAGCCGAAAAAGCTGAACCGGAAGAAGAAAAGAAAAAGCCGTTCTCATGGCTGTTTATGGAAATTGGTCCTAAGAAGAAAGAGAAAGAAGAAAAAGAATCTGCTCCAAAATCTGAACCGGAGGAAACTCCGGCAGAAGAAGAAACTCCTAAGAAGAAAAAATCATGGTTTTCATTCGGTAAGAAAGGAGAGTAATCCATGAAAATTGTCATGGCTACCAATAATCAGAATAAATTAAGAGAAGCAAGAGAAATTTTTAGTCCGCTCGGCATTGAAATTCTTTCGCAGAAAGAAGCAGGCATTTCTGTCAATCCCGAAGAAAATGGCAGAACATTTGCCGAAAATGCACTTATCAAGGCTCGTGCCGTCTATGAACTGATTCATCTGCCTGTTATTGCAGATGACAGCGGTCTCTGTGTAGATGCCCTTGATGGTGCGCCTGGTGTATATTCTGCACGCTATGCCCCGGAACATTTGCTTTGTGAAACGCTTCTCGAAAATATGAAAACTGTTCCGGCAGAACAGAGAACCGCACGTTTCGTGACAGATGTCGCTTTTATTGACGAATCCGGAAAAGAAACCGTTCTCGAAGGTGATTGTCCCGGTGTTATCGGCTTTGAAAAACGTGGCACAAATGGGTTTGGCTATGACCCTGTTTTCATGTATGGAGAAAAGTCATTCGCAGAACTTGAACCGGAACAGAAAAATGCTGTCAGTCATCGTGGCGCAGCATTCCGGAAATTATATGACTATCTGAAAAAATTATCAGCAGGAGGGAATTAATTATGCTCACTAGTAAACAACGTGCCTATCTCCGGGGTATTGCTTCCGGTTATGAAACGATTTTCCAGATTGGAAAAGGCGGTATTTCAGAAAATCTGATTCAGCAGGTCAGTGACGCACTCCGCAAAAGGGAACTGATTAAACTCCGTGTTCTGGATAATTCTGAATTTTCTGCCTATGAAGCTGCTGACCAGATAGCCGAAGCCGTCAAGGCAGATGTTGTACAGGTTATCGGCAGTCGGTTTATCTTATTCAAGAGAAATCCGCAAGACCCCGTTATTGACCTGAAAGCAGCGAGATAATGCGAAAAATCGGATTATTCGGAGGCAGTTTCAATCCGCCGCATCTGGGGCATCTGCATCTTGCAGAAGTTCTGAAAGATTCACTTTCTCTGGATAAAGTGCTGCTGATTCCGGCAAAGAAACCGCCTCATAAACCAGATACGGACTATGCACCGGCAGAAGACCGGCTTGCCATGTGTCAGCTTCTGGCAGAAACATATAACTGGCTGAAAACAGATGATTTTGAACTGCATCAGCCGCAGGTCAGCTATACTTATTATACGGCAAAATATTTTACAGAAACGTTTCCGGAAGATAAATTTTTTCTTCTGGTCGGCGGTGATATGCTGGCGAGTTTTACAGAATGGTACAGGTGGCAGGAAATTTTAGGCATGGTTTCGCTTGCCTGTATCGCACGGGAACAGGATGAGTATGAAAAATTGCTTCCAGTGGCAGAAAACTTACGTCAAACTGGTGAAATATATCTTGTCAATGCGGAAATTTTTACAGTATCTTCTACAAAAATAAGAGACATGATAAGAAAAAATCAGAATTGTTCTTGCTATTTGTCAGAAAAAATAGTAAAATATATAAAAGAGAAAAATTTGTATACAGGAAGTGATGCTGCATGTATCAGGTAAAAGACAAAATCGCATTTCTGGAAAACAGACTTTCCCCTAAAAGATTCCGACATTCCTGCAATGTGGCAAGAGCTGCCCGGCAGCTGGCGCAGCAGTATGGCGCAGATATGGAAAAAGCTTACTTCGCTGGACTGGTTCACGATATCTGCAAGGAAATCCCTTTCGAGGAACAAGAAAAACTGATGCTTTCCGGACAGTTTCAGCCCGATTTGGCAGAACTGCATTCTCGTAAGCTCTGGCACGGCATTGCAGGTGCGCATTTTATTCAGGAAGAATTTGACGTGGAAGATGCAGAAATCCTCCGGGCAGTGCGCTATCATACTGTAGGACGTGCAGAAATGTCCCTTTTGGAAGAGATTATTTATATCGCTGATATGATTTCCGAAGAACGTGATTATAAAGGCGTGGACAGAATGCGCCGGCTTGCACAGAAAGATTTGCAGACGGCTATGCTTGAAGCCTTGCGGGATGCGATTAATTCTGTCATGAAAAAAGGCGGTCTTCTGTCACAGAATACAATCGAAGGCTATAATTTTTATCTCCTGAAAGCGCAGGAACATAAAATGCCGCTTATCAAGAAATAATACAGAAAGAGAACATGAAGCAAAGAAAGGAGCTTCCTGACATGCCTGAACCGAAGAAAAATAAAAAGGACAAAACGGATGTATTTTTCAGTGAACATGATACTGCTGTCAATGTCTGGATTAAAATTATTTCCATTCTGCTGACATTGCTGCTGATTGGTCTGATGATTCTCCATGCGCCAATTATTCAGTATACTTCAACAGATAATTTTAATCAGATTATGCAGATTTCTGTCATGAAATATTTCAAGACCAGAAAGCCTATGCAGTATATTGAAGGCAATATCAAAAGCATGAACCAGACACAGGTGGAAATCCGTGAGGACGTAGATAAGGAATTCAATGACGGTCTGGATTTGAAGCAGACTATCGAAGGACAGTTTACAGTCCTGTTTCTGGGATTTGACAGCCCCGAAAACGGAAGCGGTCTTCTGCATGATGTGAATTATATGATTCAGTTTAATCTGCGTACTGCAAGTATGAATATTTTACAGATTCCCCGTGATACCTATACACCAACTTATACAACGGCTTATACGCATAAATTCAACAGCGTGTACAATTTTGGCAACGAAAAGAAAAGCAATATTCAGAGAGTTGTAGACTGTGTACAGGAAAATTTCGGAGTGCCGATTGATGCCTATGTCACAACAACCTGTGACAATGTCGGCGAAATTATTGATATTGTCGGCGGTGTGCCGATTAATATGCCATATCCGGTTGTGTTTGAAGCAGATAAAGTCATTCCGAACGGCGAGCAGGTACTCAGCGGCGAGGAAACAGAATGGTTCTTGCGCTTCCGCTATGGCTATCGTGACGGCGATGTCGGCAGAGTGCAGGCACAGAGAATTTTTATGGCGGCAGCTATGCGAAAAGCTATCAGTATGAATTCTGTACAGATTTTCAGTGCCGTGAATAAAATCTATAAACAAGAATTAATCGCTACAGATATGAGCATGGAAGATATCAGCCGGCTGGCTGACCTTGCCGGAACTATCGACTTGGAAAATGTCAATATTTTCATGCTTCCTGGTGAATATACCAAAGCAGGCGACCAGTCTATCTGGTCTGTGCATAAATCTGCTGCTCTGGAAATTCTGAACGAACATTTCCGGACACAGCAAGTTCCACTTTCTTCCCAGAAAAGCACTATCGTGGAATATATCCCGGAAGGAGAATATGAGGATAATTCCTATGATAATCTTTCTGGCAATCTTCAGGAAATTGAAGAAAATGGCAGCGCAAACCCTGAACTGAACGCAAAATATAAAGACAAGTTCGACAGGGATTATGACAAGCGCAATCAAAAAGAAACAGAATCCGAAACAGATGAAGATTAATAGCATATAAGAGGTGATTTTTTATGACAGCAGAAGAAAAAATTAAAATTGCCGTCAAGGCTCTTGATTCCAAGCGTGCCGAAAATATTCAGGTGCTGAAAGTCAGAGATTTGACAATTTTAGGCGATTATTTTATTATCGCAAACGGTAACAGCACAACCCAGACAAAAGCCCTTGCCGAAGAAGTCGAATTTCAGCTTTCTCAGCAGGGAGAAGAACCCCATCACACAGAGGGGATGAATGGCTCTAACTGGTATATTCTGGATTATACAGATGTGATTATTCATGTATTCTATCAGGAAACCAGAGAATTCTACAGACTCGAACAGCTCTGGGCAGATGCTGAACAGGTAGATATTTCTGACCTGCTTATCAAAGAAGGCGAATAAGCATGGCAGAACAAGGCAAAAAACTGGTAATAGGAATCAGTATCTACTTGATTGCAAAACAACTCCTGAATGTGATTTTTGGTGCAAGCGTTCTCAGCATGATACTGCCTGTTGTGATTGCAGTTGTGATGTATCTGAATCTGTGGCAGTATCTGCATTATGCAGCAGCAGCAATTATTACACTGATAGCATTAAGGCATCTGCCGGCAAATCTCGGCGGTCTGCCCGGAACACTGCTTTATCTGATAGAAGGTCTGCTGGATTTGGGTGCTGCTGCTGTGCTGATTCTCTCACAGGATGTCAGAGCTTATTTTAATAAAACTGAATAAATCAGAAAGAAGGATTTTATTTCATGAACAAGTATGATTATGAGAAAATTGAAAAAAAATGGCAGAAATACTGGGATGAACATCATACATTCCATGCCGAAAATGATTACTCCAAACCGAAATTCTATGCACTGGTAGAATTTCCGTATCCGTCCGGACAGGGTCTGCATATCGGTCATCCAAGACCTTATACAGCAATGGATATTGTCGCCAGAAAAAGAAGACTGGAAGGCTATAACGTTCTGTTCCCGATGGGCTGGGATGCATTCGGTCTGCCAACAGAAAATTTTGCCATCAAGAACAAGATTCATCCGGCAATTGTCACACAGAATAATGTCGCAAGATTTAAAGGTCAGCTCAAATCTCTGGGATTAAGTTTCGACTGGGACAGGGAAGTCAATACGACTGACCCGGATTATTTCAAGTGGACACAGTGGATTTTCCTCCAGTTATTCAAAAAAGGTCTTGCCTATAAAAAAGAGATGGCGGTTAACTGGTGTACTTCCTGTAAAGTTGTGCTTGCGAATGAAGAAGTTGTCGGCGGCTGCTGCGAACGCTGCGGCGGTGAAGTTATCCGTAAGGTCAAAAGCCAGTGGATGCTCAAAATTACAGAATATGCACAGCGTCTGATTGATGATTTGTCCGAAGTCAACTATCTGGATAAGATTAAAGTAACGCAAACAAACTGGATTGGACGTTCCGAAGGTGCAGAAGTCGATTTTGATACCACTGCCGGAGATACTCTGACAGTGTATACTACCCGTCCGGATACGCTGTTCGGTGCAACTTATATGGTTATTGCTCCGGAACATCCTGTGATTGAAAAATGGGCGGATAAGCTCACAAATATGGATGCAATCAAGGCATATCAGGAAGCCGCTGCAAAGAAATCCGATTTCGACAGAACCGAAATGAATAAAGATAAGACAGGTGTTAGACTTGAAGGTGTGAAAGCGATTAATCCTGTCAATGGTACGGAAATTCCGATTTTTATTTCTGACTATGTTCTGATGAGTTACGGCACAGGCGCAATCATGGCAGTTCCGGCACATGATGACAGAGACTGGGAATTTGCAAAAGTATTCAACATTCCTATGATTGAAGTTGTTGCCGGCGGCAATATCGAAGAAGCTGCTTTTACAGACTGCGCTACTGGTGTGATGGTCAATTCCGGTTTCCTGACTGGCTTGTCTGTTGAAGATGCTAAAGTCAAAATAAAAGACTGGCTTGAAGAGACCGGCAAAGGTCACAGAAAAGTCAATTTCAAACTGCGTGACTGGGTATTCAGCCGTCAGAGATACTGGGGCGAACCGATTCCGCTCGTAAAGTGCGAAAAATGCGGCTGGGTAGCCATTCCGGAAGAAGAACTGCCGCTCCGTCTGCCGGAAGTCGAAAGCTATATGCCGACAGATAACGGTGAATCTCCTTTGTCTACTCTGGAAAGCTTTATCAATACCACTTGCCCCTGCTGTGGTGCGCCTGCAAAACGTGAAACAGATACAATGCCACAGTGGGCTGGTTCATCATGGTATT
>DJXC01000109.1 GCA_002449575.1 Ruminococcus sp. UBA7014 | reverse complement strand
TGTCAAGTCTTTTTTCAAACTTTTTCAAAAACTTTTTTCAGAAGCTTTTCTGAAAATGTGATAATTTTTTGTCTCCGCTTCTTCCTGCGACTCCCGTCCGGTTTTCTGCGGCAACTTATTTATTATATCACATTTCATTCAGTTTGTCAAGTCTTTTTTCAAACTTTTTTGAAAATGTTTTCCGCTGTTGTTCTTTCGTCCGACAGCTTTATTATTATATCACGTTTTTCCTGTTTTGTCAAGTAAAAGATTCTTAATAATTTATTCTTCTTTTTGTGAATTTTCACAACTATTTTCCTTCACTTTTCTTAAAGCAATAACTTGTAATCACCAGTATAATTATCGGTACGATTCTCATAATTAAGGTATAAGTAGTCCACAAACCACTCATCACTACAAGCAAACTCATTCCAATGTAGATTCCTGTCATTATAACAGCAGCATTTTGTCTTAAAAGAAAGAAAATCCCAGCTAACAGTGATAATATATGTACCGCTACATCTAACAGCATCATCGGACTAGCAGTTGTTTTCATAAATCCAAGAAATAAATTACAAAGAAACAGTACAGAAATTCCGATAACAAAGCTTGACAGTATCTTTACAGTTCGCATCATTCCATCCTGATGGTCTTTTTGTCGTACATTTTGATTTTCATTTAGATCGGGTGTATAATTTCCTATACAACTTTCTGTTGTTCCGTCTGCATAATCAACCTCAATTTTGCTGATTTTCACATCACGGATTGAAATATTATACCATGCATTTTCACATAAACATCCTTTTCCCTTTTCATATGCTGAAAGCCTGTCTGCACACTCTACACCTGCCTCTGTTCTTCCGGTTGCTCTGCAACTCACGACTTCATCAGCACCATTATAAGCTTTAAAATAAATCCTATATTTCTTAATATCTTTTGAGGAATAATTTTTCACATCATATTTTACTGATATACCGCCCGCACTATTAGGGAGTTTTGACCGCCACATATTATCATAATCATAATGTCCCCAGCTAAAATTTGTTACACCTAACATAATATATTTCCCCCCCGTTCACAAAACAGTAATATTATAAGGAAAGTATATCATGCAAAAAAAAGAAAATGATGAACGAAATGTAAATAAAGTGTGAATATTGTCGAAAACGATTAACCCCTGCCGAAATCCGACAGGGGTTATCATTATATCATTAAAAATTATTTTTCGTCAGGACACATCAGCTTGACCATAACGGCTTTCTGGGCGTGGAGACGATTTTCAGCTTCATCAAAGATTTCGTTTGCGTGAGCCTCGAATACTTTCTCAGTGATTTCTTCGCCACGATGCGCCGGCAGACAATGCATTACCATTGCATCCGAATGAGCCGCAGCCATAATGTCATCATTAATCTGATAGCCCTTGAATGCAATTTTACGCTTCTCAATTTCAGATTCCATACCCATAGAAGACCACACGTCAGTTAAAAGAACATCGGCGTTCTGAGCTGCTTCAACAGGACTGTTTGTCATAGAAAAACCCTTATAGTCCTTTGCAAAATCAAGTACCTGCTTGTCGGGCTGATAGTCATCCGGACAAGCGATAGAAACGTCCATGCCGACTTTCAGACCACCGACAATTAAAGAATTCGCCATATTGTTGCCGTCACCAATGTAACACATTTTCAAACCGTCAAAATTTGCCTTGTACTCACGAATTGTCAGCAAATCTGCAAGCACCTGACACGGATGGCAGAAGTCAGTCAGTCCGTTGATAATCGGAATAGAACCGTATTCGGCTAAATCTTCCACTTCTTTCTGTGCGAAAGTCCGAATCATAATACAGTCAAGATATCTGGAAAGTACTCTTGCAGTATCCTGCACGGGTTCGCCTCTGCCAATCTGCAAATCATTTGCAGACAGAAACAGCGGATAGCCGCCAAGCTGATACATACCTGTCTCAAACGAAACTCGTGTTCTGGTCGAAGCCTTCTGAAAAATCATACCCAGAGTTTTGCCTTCCAGCATACGATGCGGAATATTATGCTTTGTCTGATATTTCAGTTTATCGGCAAGATTGAGTATATCCAAAATTTCCTGCTGAGATAAATCCAGCATTTTAAGCAAATGTTTCATAGTAAAAAATCCTCCTGTAATTATTTATTCATTTCTCCGAAGCACTTGTCAGCAGCAACAGCGAACAGCGGAAAAAAATCATCAAATAACTGGTCATCAAACACCAGTTTATAGACAAGGTCATTATTCACCAGTTTGACAGTATCCAGTGTACCAATCTGTGCTTCATCTTTATAGAGTATAAAATGTTTTTGGTCTTTGCCTTTCAGCGTGTAAATGCTGTCCACAGTTTCAAACTGAATACTTGGGTCAATAAACATGGATTTGCACAGTACTTTCATAAAAAAGTGTTCGTTGAGCTGGATTTCATACTCCGGCTTTTTACTTGCTGAAGTACGTTTCATGGTATAAAGCGTATAGCCACTTGTATCTGTCAAAGTAGTGGTAGGACTTCCGAACAGTTTTCTGGCTTTTGTAATATGGTAAATTTCTCTTTCTTTCGTATCTGTTACAATATATTTTCCAGAGCCTTTTGATGTTACCAGCAATTCCATGAGCTTCCCTCCTGAACGTTTATTTTAATATCTGACAAAGAATTTCTACACCGGTTTTCAGTTCTTCGTCACTGATAGTGAGCGGCGGCAAAAGACGAACTCTGTCTTTTGCGGTCAGCACAAGCAGACCACTGGCAATGCATTCTTTCAGAACATCGGCAGCCTTTCTTTGTTTCAGAGCAATGCCAATCATCATACCCAGACCGGAAACTTCCTGCACTTCATCGAGAGCAGCAATTTTTTCACGGAGATACTGACTTTTTGCAAGAATGCCGTCAAGCATTCCGGGCTGTTCCAGAATTTCAAGCACTTTGACTGCACCAGCACAAACAACAGGATTTCCTCCGAATGTAGAGCCATGTGCGCCGATTCCCAGAACATCTGCACATTTTTCATTTGCAAGACAAACGCCAATGGGCAGACCGCCGCCGAGACCTTTTGCAAGTGTTGTGATATCTGCTTTGCAATGATAGTGTTCTCCTGCGAGGAGTTTTCCGGTTCTGCCGACACCGGTCTGTACTTCATCAGCAATCATGAGAATATCTTTTTCATTGCAGATTTTCCGGATTTCAGCAACAAATTCCGGATTCAGAGCCATGACACCGCCTTCGCCCTGTACATATTCAATCATGATACCGCAGACAGTATTATCCAGCTTGTCATACAAATCCGCAATATTATTTGCTTCCGCAAATCTGAAACCTTCTGTGAACGGGAAGAAATAATTATGAAATACATCCTGTCCGGTAGCAGAAAGTGTTGTAATTGTTCTGCCATGGAAAGAGTTCACCAGTGTGACAATAGTATGTCTGCCTTTGCCATATTTATCGAAACTATATTTTCTTGCAATTTTGATAGCGCATTCATTGGCTTCTGCACCGCTGTTTCCAAAAAACATTTTGGCATAGCCTGTCATGGCGCATAATTTTTCGGCTAACTCCGCCTGCGGCTGATGATAGAACAAGTTGGAAGTATGCTGTACTTTATGTACCTGTTCGCATACTGCTTCTGCCCATGCATCATTGCAGTATCCCAGAGAAGTCGTACCGATACCGCTGCCGAAATCAATATATTTTTTACCGTCTGCATCATAGCAGGTTGCTCCGTGACCGTTCACGATAACAACCTCATTTCTGCCATAAGTCGACATAACATGCAGCTTGGTCTGTTCGATTGTATCCAAAAGAATTCTCTCCTTTATTTTTTAATCATTCAATGATACTGTACCCATAATATCACATATGCTGCCAGAATACCAAATCCGGCAGTGAAACAGAGTTTTTTCCGGAATTCGTAACGGCTGCCGTTATGAATTTCAAAAATCTGTGGCTGTGATTTTTCATAGCATACAGTAATTTTATCACCTGTCCGGTAATGATACTGCCATTCCGGAGTAAAAGTTCTGGCAGTTGCTTTCTGTTCGCCCTGTTCTGTATGATACTGTACAACAGGTGCAAAAGAAAACGCTTCACTATGTTTCTGAAATATTTTCTGTGTCATGCTGCCGATGACTTCGCCTTCTGTAAAAATCGGATTTTTCATATTTGGGTGACGTTCTGGCAGGATTCCGATAATGATACACAGAATCCCGGTCAGCACCGGCAGCAGTTTCAGAAACAGAATCATCTGAACTGTGTGCCAATACCTTCATTTGACAGCATTTCGATTAAAATAGAATGCGGCACTCTGCCATCAATAATAGCTGTTTTCTTGACACCACGGCGGACGGCTTCGACACAGCAGTCAATTTTCGGAATCATACCGCCGGAAATGATACCACGCTTTTTCATAAACGGCACTTCGCTGACGTTTACGGAAGAAATCAAAGTACTGGGGTCATCTTTATCCCGGAGCAGTCCGGCAATATCTGTCAGCAGAATCAGATTTTCGGCTTTGAGTTCTGCGGCAATTCTGGCAGCAGCAGTATCTGCATTAATATTATATGCCTGTCCCTTTTCATCACAAGCCACTGTTGCGATAACCGGAATGACGTTATTATTCAGTGCATCGGTGATAGGCTTTGTATTGACTTTTGTAATTTTGCCGACATAGCCTAAATCCTCATCATTTTCACCGTAGGCACGTTCAGCAAGCAGCATTTTCTCATCAAGACCGCAGAGACCGACTGCCTGACCGCCTTTCAGCCCTAACATAGTAACAAGTTCCTTATTAACTTTTCCGGAAAGTACCATCTTGACAACATCGATAGTATTTTCGTCTGTATAACGCAGACCGTTGATGAATTTGCTTTCAATGCCTAATCGTTTCAGCATATCATTGATTTCAGGACCTCCGCCATGAACCAGTACCAGCTTGACACCGACCAGTGTCAGCAGGACAATATCGCTCATGACAGCCTGTTTGAGTTCTTCGTTGGTCATAGCGTTTCCGCCGTATTTGATGACAACGACTTTATCATGATATTTCTGAATATACGGCAGCGCATCATTCAGAACCTTTGCTCTGACTTCGTTGGAAATATTAATTTTCTCCATCTCTTTTTCTCCTTTAAGCATCAGCTTCTGTAATCACCGTTGATTCTGACATAATCATATGTCAAATCGCAGCCCCATGCCACGGCAGAACCTGCGCCGTTTCCGATGCTGACAGATACTAGAATTTCTTCTTCGGAGAGGATTTCCTTTGCTTTCTCCTCAGAAAATTCCACACCTGCCCCATTTTTGCAGACTTCAATCACACCCTTCGGAGAACTCAGTGAAACATCTACCTGATTGATATTGAAATTCGCCGGAGCGTAGCCAACAGCACACAGAATTCTGCCCCAGTTGGCATCTTCGCCGAAAATAGCTGCTTTGAACAGACTGGAAGTAATCACTGATTTGGCAACGATTTCAGCAGTTTTATCATCAGAAGCACCCGTGCAGAGGCATTCAATCAGTTTAGTAGCACCTTCGCCGTCACGAGCCATCATTCTGGAAAGGTTCATCAGAACAGCATACAGCGCATCTTTAAAGATTTCCAGATTGTTGTCTGTCGTCTTGATTTCAGTATTTCCGGCTTTTCCGCTGGCTAAGATACAAATCATATCATTTGTAGAAGTATCTCCGTCTACGCTGACACGATTAAGCGTAACAGCCACAACATCTTTCAGAGCCTGTTTCAGCATTCCGGAAGAAACAGCACAGTCCGTTGTCAGGAATGTGAGAGTCGTTGCCATATTCGGGTGAATCATGCCACTGCCTTTGAGCATTCCGCCGAGCCGGCATTTTCTCCCATCGATTTCAAATTCCACAGCGACTTCTTTCGGCTGGGTATCAGTTGTCATGATAGCATGAACGGCTTCGGTATTACCGTTACGGTTCAGCCCTTTTGCAAGTGCCGGAACACCGTTTTCAATCGGTTCAATAGGAAGCGGCTGACCGATGACTCCTGTAGAAGCGACAATAATATCTTCCGGCTTGAGGTGCAGTGCTTCTGCGGCAAACTGACACATTTTTTCAGCTTTTTCGACACCATCTGCATTGCAGGTATTGGCATTCACGGAATTGACGATAACTGCCTGCGCCATGCCGTTTTCCAGATGCTTTCTTGTTACGGCAATTGGTGCGCCCTGCACTTTATTCGTTGTATACATAGCAGCAGCAGTACAAGGAATTTCGGCATAAATCAGAGCCAAATCATTTTTATTCGGGTCACCGTTCGCCTTGATACCGCAGTGAATGCCGTTTGCCTGAAAGCCTTCTGCTGCACAGACACCGCCGTCAACAAATGCAAAACCCTTGAATTCTTTTTTATTCAAAACAAATCACTCTCTTAACTATAAATTATAATAATCCTGTTGTTTCGTCAATACCCATCATGATATTCAGGCACTGTACTGCCGCACCGGAAGCTCCTTTTCCAAGATTATCCAGTCTTGCACATAACAGAATCTGTTCGTCATTGCCGAATGTGAAAATTTCCAGCTTGTTCTGACCGCTTAACGTATTTGATGCAAGGAAGAAACTTTTCTGTTCTTCCGGAAGCATCAACGGATTGACAGAAACTAATTTTGCAGCAGCATAATGTTCCTGATAGGTCTGATTGACCTGTTCGAGTGTTATTTTTTTATCAAGCATTCTGGTCTGAATCGGCACTGAAACAACCATGCCGCTGTAATAATCGCAGATAATCGGATTAAACATCGGCTTGTAAGCCAGCCCGGAGAACAACTGCATTTCCGGCAGATGCTTATGCTGCTGTGAAAGTGCATACTGACGGGGAGAATTGAATTCTTCCGGTTTTTCATCGCCTTCATACTGTGCGATTGCTTTTTTTCCTGCGCCGCTGTAACCGGAAGTTGCATAGGCAAACACTGGAAATTCTGCCGGGAGCAGTCCATGTTTCACCATAGGATAAAGCAAAGAAATAAATCCGCTTGCATAACAGCCGGGAACGGCAGTTTTGCTGGATTTTACTAATTTTTCCCGGAATTCCGGTGAAAGTTCCGGAAAACCGTATGCCCATTCCGGATTAGTTCTATGTGCTGTTGAGGCATCAATCAGCCGGGTATGATTTCCGGCGAGTGTCACTGCTTCACGGGCGGCATCATCCGGAAGGCACAGAAATGTAAAATCCGCTGCTGCCATCATTTCGGCACGTTTCTGATTATTATGCCGGTCTTCTTCGGCAATTTTCAGCAGATGAATATCTTTACGGTTTTCCAGGCGGCTGACAATTTTCAGACCTGTCGTACCTGCCTGACCATCAATATAGACTTTTACGGACATGACTATTTGTCCTCCTTATGTTGTTTTTGAGAAGTTTCCTCATCTTCGTCAGGATTGCGGGGACATTTCCACAGACTATATGCACAGCAAGCAGTCAGGCAGATTATCGCCCAGACGACAGAAACGGCAAAATTATTCAATAACTCACCAATGATAAATTCTCCCACAATCCAGATGATACAGCTTAAAAATGTTAAAGCAAAGATAAATTTTAACTGACGTTTTTTCATGCCAAAGCTTCCATTAAATCAGCTAACTGTTTCTTCACGGCATCCGGAGAGGGTGCGCCGTAAGATTTCCGTTCTCTGACACAAGTATCCAGACTGATTGCCTGATAAATATCTTCTGTGAATAAATCTGTCATTTCCTGATATGCTTCTAATGGCAGAGTTTCCAGTGTAAGATTTTTTTCAATACACTTTGCAACAAGTGTTCCGGTAATTTTATAGGCATCACGGAAAGGCATTCCTTTTTTGACGAGATAATCTGCACAGTCCGTTGCATTGATAAAGCCTTTTGCAGCAGCATTGCGCATATTTTCTTTCAGGACACGCATTGTTCTGAGCATAGGAATAAAGGTTTTCAGACAAAGTTCTGTATTGTCAATAGCATCAAAAATCGCTTCTTTATCTTCCTGCATATCTTTGTTATAAGCTAACGGCAGCCCTTTCATCATAGAAAGCAATGTGATTAAATCACCGTTTACTCTGCCCGTTTTGCCTCTGATAAGTTCTGTTACATCAGGATTTTTCTTTTGCGGCATGATAGAAGAACCTGTTGCATAAGCATCATCCAATTCCACAAATTTGAATTCCCAGGAACACCAGAGAATAATTTCTTCTGAAAATCTGGATAAATGTGTCATCAGAATTGACAATGCACAGCAAAGTTCAATACAAAAGTCACGGTCTGACACTCCGTCAAGGCTGTTTGCGACAGGACGGTAAAAATCCAATAATTCTGCTGTCATAAAGCGGTCAATCGGATATGTTGTTCCGGCAAGTGCGCCAGACCCTAACGGGCATTCATTCATACGTTCCACAGCATCAAAAATACGGTCGTTGTCACGTCTGAGCATTTGTGCATAAGCCAGCAAATGATGTGCAAATGTAATTGGCTGCGCTCTTTGCAAGTGGGTATACCCCGGCATTACAGTTTCTGTATGTTCCTGTGCGATTTCACAGATTGTGAGTGTTAATTCATCAATCAGTTTCTGCATCTTCTGCATTTCATCTCTTAAATACAGTCTGATGTCAAGTGCTACCTGGTCATTTCGTGAACGTGCCGTATGCAAACGCTTTCCGGTGCTGCCGAGGCGTTTTGTCAGTTCGGCTTCCACAAACATGTGAATATCTTCTGCATTCGGGTCAAATTCGAGTGTACCGTCCTGAATATCTTTCAGAATCTCTTTCAGTCCTGCGATAATGGCTTCGCTTTCTGATTTTTCGATAATGCCACATTCGCCGAGCATAGTTGCATGAGCAATGCTGCCACGGATATCCTGAGCGTACATTCTGGCATCGAATGCGATTGATGAGTTAAAAGCATTGACAGTTTCGTCAACTTCTTTTGAGAATCTTCCTGCCCAAAGTGCCATAAATTGATTCCTCCGGTGATAAAATGCAAAGCAGGAGATTTAACAAAATCTCCGTGCTGTTGCATGATAATAATTAAGAATTCTGTACTTCCATGTACGCAGCAATCATATCTTTGACAGGAATGCCGTCAATTGTTGCGCCTTCCCAGTCACAGTTATTGAATTTTGCTGCTTCCAGAGAACAGTTCTGATAGCTTGCGCCGCTCAGATTCATATTTGAGAAGCTTGCTTCCTGCATTCCGGAATGCTTGATTTTACTGCCGTACAGATTAACATCTGTAAACACAGCACCATGCAGGTCAGCCGCCTGATAGGAGGCATGTTTCATAGCAAGATTCCGGAACTGTGCATTTTCCATTGCACATTCTTCTACACGGCATTCGCTGAAATTAGAACCTGAAATTGCGACACAGTACAGATTGCTGTTATGAAATACCGCACTGTCAAGGTCAACTTCATCAAATACTGTTCCCTTCAGATTTTGCTGAACAGCAAATTTTGTTTCTTCCGTCAGATTTTTCTCCTCCGGACGGGTGTCATTCTTTTCTGTCATGTAGAACACCTCTTTTATAACAACTGCTTATTTATTATTTTCAGCAGCTCTTTTCTGTTCCAGTTTTGCTCTGACCTTAATCGGCAGACCGAACAGATTAATAAAGCCTGCGCTGTCTTTCTGGTCGTAAACTTCATCAGCATCAAAAGTAGCAATCTGTTCATCATAGAGTGTATACGGAGAAGTGACACCTGCATTGATGATATTGCCCTTGTAGAGTTTCAGGCGAACGTCACCAGTAACAGTTTTCTGTGTTTCTGTTACAAATGCGCTCATAGCTTCTCTCAGAGGCGTATACCACTGACCATTGTAGACAATATCAGCGAATTTAATACCAAGATACTGTTTGATTCTTGCGGTTTCCTTGTCGATTGTAATAGTTTCCAGTACTTCATGTGCATGATACAGAATCGCACCGCCGGGAGTTTCATAAACGCCTCTGGACTTCATGCCGACGAGTCTGTTTTCTACGAGGTCAGCCAGACCGATACCATTTTCGCCGCCGAGCTTGTTGAGTGTGCTGACGATTTCAGTACCATTCATCTGTTTGCCGTCAATAGCAGTCGGAATACCCTTTTCAAAATGAATTGTCACATAAGTAGGCTTGTCCGGGGCTTGAATAGGAGAAACTCCCATTTCGAGGAAGCCGGGCTTTTCGTACTGGGGTTCATTTGCCGGGTCTTCGAGGTCAAGACCTTCATGAGACAGATGCCAGATATTCTTGTCTTTGGAATAATTAGTTTCTCTGTTAATCTTCAGCGGAATATTATGTGCTTCTGCATAGTCGATTTCTTCGTCACGTGACTTGATACTCCAGATTCTCCACGGAGCAATAATTTCCATATCCGGAGCGAAAGCTTTGATAGCGAGTTCAAAACGAACCTGGTCATTGCCTTTGCCGGTGCAGCCGTGGCAGATAGCATCTGCGCCTTCTTTAAGGGCGATTTCTGCAATTCTTTTTGCAATAATCGGACGGGCGAAAGAAGTACCGAGCATGTATCTGTTTTCATAGATTGCGCCTGCCTGCACAGTCGGGAAGACATAATCTGTAATAAATTCTTCTGTCAGGTCTTCAATATAGAGCTTGGATGCGCCTGTTTTGAGAGCTTTTTCTTCCAGACCGTCCAGTTCTGTTCCCTGTCCCACGTTACCGGAAACTGCAATGACTTCGCAGTTATTGTAATTTTCCTTCAGCCACGGAATAATAATAGAAGTATCCAGTCCACCGGAATAAGCAAGTACTACTTTTTTAATTTCTTTTGCCATGATAAAAAATCCTCCTGTTTCTATAAAGCGTATGACATAACACGCATTTTTTATATTTGCTATTATACATCATTTTTCAGATTTTGTCAATAGCATTTTGCATAATTATACAGAATCACGTCTTCTATACTCATAAAATGCATATTCTACAGAATACTTTGCATAAATCGAATATTCACAGCTATCCCATATAAATTCATTTTTTCGACATTATTCCCCTCGCTTTTCTATTGCCTTTCGGCGGAAATTATGATAACATAGAATTGTAGAGCAAAGGAGGATATATTTTCATGAATGAAAAAACAAAAGTGTTAATCGGTGATGATACTGTTGATTACGGAATTACTACTGCAAGTTCTCTGCGTGGATATGGACTGTATGCAATTACACGACGCAAAGATGGTAATGTATTATTAAATACAATTCTGGAAGAAAGTCCTGACGTTGTGATAGTTGACAGTGTGATGCCACATATGGATGCAATTGAACTGATTAAGCGTGTCAAGGCAGAAGCATCTGTATTTCCTGCATTTATCATCACTTCTACTTATGACAATCCTTTTGTGGAACATCAGATTATGGAACTTGGAGCAGCCTATTTCATGCTGAAACCGTTTGACGTTTCTGTGCTGGCAGAACGTATTCTTTCCCTGACAGTACCGCACAACAAAAAAATGCAGGAACAAAATCTGGAAATTATTGTAACAGATATGATTCATCAGCTCGGTGTACCAGCACATATCAAGGGGTATCATTATCTCAGAGAAGCGATTCTGCTTTCTGTGGACATGCCGGAACTGCTTGACAGTGTGACAAAACTGCTTTATCCGGCAGTAGCGCAGAAACATAATACCACATCTTCCAGAGTAGAAAGGGCAATCCGCCATGCCATTGAAATTGCATGGGACAGAGGAGACCTCGATATTCTGAATTCATTCTTTGGCTATACTATCAATACATGCAAAGGCAAACCCACCAATTCAGAATTTATTGCTTTGCTGACAGACAAGCTCCGCTTACAGATGAAAGCAGGGAGATTTACAAGCAACAGCGAACATATGCAGAAACATTTTTCAAAAATCAGCTGAAAAATTTTAATCTATCGTATTAAAAACTTTATCCTGCAATTCGGCATATTTGGAAGGGTTCAGCTTTTCAGCATCATTCACAAGATAATCAGTACCACGGTAAGCATGAAATGCAAACGGCGGATTATAGCGAATATTTACAAAATCCCCGTCTACTTCCAGAATAATTTCCAGATGTTCCGGCAGAACAGTACCATATTTCTTTTTGATATAAAAAATATAAGAATCAATTTCTTCCTGCGGCAGAGTGCCGCCTGTGACAGTAACATGAAACATAAACAATGCTCCCTTCTGTTCGGGTATTTGTATTATTATAACATATTTTCTCAAAAAATGCAAGTCTTTTTCTGCATTTTTGCAAATTGTTTTTCCAGTCTTTTTTATGTTATACTATTCTTATCGAAAGAGAAAAGCAATCTTAAAGCAGACAGAGTAAAAATTTTTCTTTAAGGAGTTATCTGATTTATGATTACAGTCACAAATGTAAGCCTGTCATTTGGCGGTTCGTTATTATTCAAAGACGTGAATCTGAAATTCACAGGTGAAAACTGTTACGGTGTAATTGGCGCAAATGGTGCTGGCAAGTCCACTTTTTTAAAAATTTTATGCGGCGAATTAGAACCCACTACCGGTGAAGTCACCGTCGACAAGGGACTCCGGATGAGCGTTCTGAAACAAGACCATTTCGCCTATGACCAATATTCCGTTTTAGATACTATCCTGATGGGCAATGCACGTCTTTATGAAATTATACAGCAAAAAGATGCACTTTATGCAAAGGAAGATTTTTCAGAAGAAGACGGCATTCTTGCTTCCGAACTGGAAGCCGAATTCGCTGAATGCAACGGCTGGGAAGCCGAATCTGATGCATCTAAACTATTGCAGGGGCTTGGTCTGCCGGAAGAATTATTATCTTCCCAGATGGAGACACTCTCCGGCAATGAAAAAGTCAAAGTACTTCTGGCACAGGCGTTGTTTGGCAATCCGGATATTATTCTTCTGGACGAACCGACAAACCATCTGGACATTGATGCTGTCCGCTGGCTGGAGGGCTTTCTTGCAGAATACTTTGGTACTGTGATTGTCGTGTCTCATGACAGACATTTTCTGAACAACGTATGTACACACATTGTAGATATTGATTATACCAGAATCAAAATGTATGCAGGCAACTATGCATTCTGGTATGAATCCAGTCAGCTCATGCAGCGTCTGCAAAAACAGCAGAACAAGAAAACAGAAGAAAAAATCAAAGAATTAAAATCATTTATCGAACGTTTCTCGGCGAACAAGTCCAAATCTGGTCAGGCAACTGCAAGACGGAAGCTTCTGGAAAAACTCACGGTAGAAGAAATGCCTGCATCCAGCCGCCGCTATCCCTACATTGGTTTTGAGGCAGACCGTGAGCTTGGCAAAGACGTTCTGGAAGTCAAAAATCTCAGTAAGACTGTTGACGGCGTAAAGCTGTTGAATAATATTTCTTTTACCGTCGGACGGACAGACAAAATCGCATTTGTCGGCGAGAGCGAGCAGGCAATCACGATGCTGATGAAAATCCTGATGGAAGAAGAAAAGCCCGACGAGGGCAGTTTCAAATGGGGGGTATCGACTTCTGTGTCCTACTTTCCTGTTGACCATTCCCGATATTTTGACGGCTGCCAGCTGAATTTGATTTCGTGGATGCAGCAGTTCGCAGTAAAAGACCAGACGGAAACATATCTCAGGGGTTTTCTGGGTCGGATGCTGTTTTCCGGTGACGACGTTTACAAGCCTGTCCCGGTACTCTCCGGCGGAGAAAAAGTGCGCTGTATGTTCTCACGGATGATGCTTTTCGGGTCGAACGTGCTTCTGCTGGACAGACCGACAAACCATCTGGATTTGGAAAGCATAGCCGCAGTCAACAACGGTTTGACAGCATTCAGCGGTGTAGTATTGTTTTCTTCCCATGACCACGAAATGCTCCAGACCGTCGCCAGCCGGATAATCGAAATCACCCCGGAGGGTTGTCTTGACCGTGCCGGTACTTATGACGAATATCTGGACTGGAAGAAACAGAGATAATCAAAAATCACAGTCACAGGAAAAAATCCCTCTGTCCGGTGAAGCTGACCGGACAGAGGCTTTTTCTGCCTGCCGGACAATGTTTCCCAACGAATAATAAAAAAACAACTGTGCTATTTGTTTTTATGATTTTTCTGAAAATTTTATTGACATCTTATCCGGAATCTGCTATAATAAATACAGTACCGCAGATTTTGGTACTATGATTTTTTTATTTTATTACCGGAAAGGAGGTTCTGTGAAAGCATTCTTTCACAGACACAGATTATGGAAAACAGACAGATTGATATTACTGCCAAAAACAACAGCAGCGTCAAACTCGGCTTGATTCCGGGGCATTTTGCCACCAACCATTCCCATGTCAATTATTTCGTGGACATGACAACCATCAAGACCCAGTACCGTGCTGCAAAAGAAGCTGCTCATGAATTAGCAAAGGCTTATCAGTCCAAACAGATTGAAACTATCCTCTGCTTTGAAGGTACAGAAATGATTGGTGCATTTATCGCCCACGAACTCAACAACCAGACCGGCACACTCAATGCCGGACAGGAAATCGCTGTCATTACTCCGGAAACTAACATGAACAATCAGATGATTTTCCGTGACAATCTCCAGAAATATATCTATCACAAAAATATTCTTCTGCTGATGTCCTCTGTTTCTACCGGAAAATCTATTGCCCGTTCTGTAGACTGCCTGAATTATTACTCTGGTCAGCTGACTGCAATTGCTTCTATTTTCAGTGCGCTTTCTGAATATCAGGGTGTAGAAATTGACAGTGTTTTCACAGTAGAGGACATTCCGGAATACAAGACAGCACTCCCCTCTGAATGCAAACTTTGCAAGAAGGGTGCAAAAGTAGACGCTATTGTCAACAGTTTCGGCTATTCTAAAATCTGAGGCTGATGAAAATCCAGCTTCCGAAGATTGAAGTCAATTCGCCGGTAGTTATCTGGTATGCCGGAATTTCGTTTCTTATTCTGCTGTTTGGCTATGCCACGGGAAATACTTCTACAATGGAACTGTTCACCTGTTACCGGACAAGTCTGCGTGACCCGCTGATGTATTTCCGTCTGGTATCGCATGTACTGGGGCATTCGGATATTTCGCATTATTTAAGCAATTTCTTTCTGATTATGCTGATAGGTCCTGTTCTGGAAGAAAAATACGGCAGCAAGCGTCTGTTCTGGATGATGTTCATCACAGCCCTGCTTGCCGGAATTGTCAATGTTCTGATTACCCCCAATGGTCTGCTTGGTGCAAGCGGCATCGCCTTTATGATGATAATTCTCTGTTCCTGCACATCTGTCCAGAGCGGAAAACTTCCGCTGACAATGATTATTGTTGTTGTCATGTACATTGGAAAAGAAATTCTTTCCGGCATTGCCGTCAATGACAATATTTCACAGTTAAGCCATATTCTTGGCGGTATCTGTGGCATTGTCTTCGGCTTGTACTATAATCATCACGGCTTTGACAAAAAAGAATCCTGAAACGCTGTCCAGTCTGGAATCTGTTGCAGATTCCGGACTGTTTTTTCCGGATACTGTCAAAAATTCATAAAAAATCTATTGACTTTTGCTTGTGAATATGCTATAATACTCATGTTGAGCTGGAAGAAAACTGACAGCAAAACATACAATTTTATTTTCATATTATCTGTCTGACGCTGAATGGCAAGCTCCTGAAGCGGAAGCCGGAATCTGTATACAAGGGGCTTTTCTGCCTCCATGACTTCCTGTTTCTGTTCAGCGCAGAATAACAGGAGGTTTTTTATTATGTATAATCCAAAATCCATGAAAGCAGAAGAATTTATTAATCATGAAGAAATTCTCGAAACGCTCAAATTTGCTGACGAACACAAGAATGACCGTGAAATGATAGAACAGATTCTCGAAAAAGCAGCACAGTACAAAGGTCTGACACATCGGGAAGCAAGCGTTCTGCTCGCCTGTGAAGACGAAGAAATGAACCGCAAAGTCTGTCAGCTTGCGGAACAAATCAAGAAAGACTTTTACGGAAATCGTATCGTCATGTTTGCGCCGCTGTACCTGTCAAATTACTGCATTAATGGCTGTACTTACTGTCCGTATCACATGAAGAATAAACATATTGCCAGAAAAAAACTCACGCAGGAGGAAATCCGTGCAGAAGTAATTGCCCTTCAGGATATGGGACATAAACGTCTCGCCATCGAAGCCGGTGAAGACCCGAAAAATAATCCGATTGAATATATTCTCGAAAGCATTAAAACTATCTACAGCATTCATCACAAGAATGGTGATATTCGCCGTGTCAATGTCAACATTGCCGCTACTACTGTTGAAAATTACAGAAAGCTGAAAGAAGCGGGTATTGGTACTTATATCCTGTTTCAGGAAACTTATCATAAAGAGAGCTATGAGCAGTTGCATCCGACAGGTCCGAAACATGATTATGCCTATCATACCGAAGCCATGGACAGAGCCATGGAAGGTGGCATTGATGATGTAGGTCTTGGCGTACTGTTCGGACTCGAAATGTATCGCTATGAATTCGCCGGACTGCTCATGCACGCAGAACATCTCGAAGCAGTACAGGGTGTTGGTCCTCATACCATCAGCGTTCCCAGAATCAAACATGCTGATGATATTGACCCGACTGCATTCGACAATTCTATCTCAGACGAAATCTTTGCAAAAATTATTGCCTGCATCCGTGTTTCTGTTCCGTATACCGGCATGATTATTTCCACCCGTGAATCTGAAAAAGTCCGTGAAATGGCTCTCCGTCTCGGTATCTCCCAGATTAGCGGCGGCTCAAGAACTTCTGTCGGAGGTTATACTGAAGAAGAACGCCCCCACGATACAGAACAGTTTGACGTTTCCGACCAGAGAACACTGGATGAAGTGGTCAAGTGGCTGATGGAAGGCGATTTTATTCCGTCATTCTGCACAGCATGTTACAGAGCCGGCAGAACCGGTGACAGATTCATGCAGCTTTGCAAGTCACGTCAGATTCTGAACTGCTGTCATCCGAATGCTCTCATGACATTACAGGAATATCTCGAAGATTATGCTTCTCCTGAAACAAAGGCTGTCGGTGAAAAACTGATTCAGGCAGAACTTTCCAACATTCCGAACGAAAAAGTCCGTACAAAGACTATCGCTTATCTTGATAAAATCAAGAACGGCGGTGAACGTGATTTCCGTTTCTGATTTGATTTCTATATAACAGAGTCTGCACAGTATGTGATTGCTGTGCAGACTTTGCCTTATTATCTTCTTGTAGTTGACTGGGTATCTGTCCTGCCGTCCGTACCGGCATAATAATTATCATTTTCGTCATTGGCGGCAGATTCTTTTCTCGCCATGTCATCGATTGCACTGTTGACATCTCCGGCGATTTCCCTGCCACCTTCCACAACATCGCTGACAATGCCGACTCCATCGTCAACCACGTCACCGACAGCATCTCCGGCGGTTCTTCCGGGATGATTTTCATTTTCTGTCATGACAGCCGTTTCTCTCGGAATCGGTGCAACAGCACGGTCACGGTCATCAGAATCCCTGCCGCAGGCAGTTGTCAGCACTGCTGCACCCAGCAGCGGAAGAATCAGTAAACTTTTCTGTTTCATAATATGCTCCTTTCATGCATGTCAGAAGCCATGAATTTTCACAGCCCGGTCATAGTATAAGCATATTTTCTGAAATTTATTCTGTATGATTTTTCCTGATTTTTTTGAAAAATCCTGTGACACTGCTCCCCTCTTTTTCGATTAGAGTTCATGAAAGCAATGTACGTGCGTGTATAAAAAATATCTGCAATTCACTTGACAAACGGTCAGATTTATGTTATAATTGAATAAATTCAAATTTCAGGAGGGTTTATTTTTATGAAAACTTACAAATGCAAAGTATGCGGAGAAATCTTTCAGGTAGAAGACGGTCAGGAAGCTGTCTGTCCCAAATGTAAGCAGAAAGGCGATAATCTCGAACTGATTGAGGATTCTTCTGCTAATCCCTATTCCGGAACACAGACTGAAAAAAATCTACAGGCTGCTTTTGCCGGAGAATCTCAGGCTAGAAATAAGTACACTTATTTCGCATCTGTCGCTAAAAAAGAAGGCTTTGAACAGATTGCTGCTATCTTCCTGCATACTGCCGACAACGAAAAAGAACATGCTAAAATGTGGTTCAAGGAATTACAGGGCATCGGCTCAACTGCACAAAACCTTGCTGCCGCTGCTGACGGTGAAAATTACGAATGGACTGACATGTATGAAGATTTCGCTAAAACTGCCGAAAAAGAAGGCTTCCCAGAACTGGCGAAAAAATTCCGCATGGTCGGCGAAATCGAAAAACATCACGAAGAACGCTATCGTGCATTGCTGAAAAACATCGAGGCACAGGAAGTATTCAAGAAAAGTTCTGTGAAAGTCTGGGAATGCCGTAACTGCGGACATATTGTAGTCGGTACGGAAGCTCCGGAAATCTGTCCGGTATGCGCACATCCGCAGAGCTATTTTGAAGTTCATGCCGAAAATTATTAATCAGCAAGGAGATTTTATCATGAGCAAAATCAATGATTTTTTAACAGAAGCCGGAACATTCTTTCTGGCAACTGCTGACGGAAATCAGCCGAAACTCCGCCCGTTAGGTCTGCACTTCGAGCTTGACGGAAAAATCTGCTTTGGGGTCGGCAAGTTCAAGAACGTGTACAAGCAGATGCAGACAAATCCTCTTGTCGAGATTGTTGCCTGCAAGCCGGACGGTCACTGGCTTCGCTATACGGGAAAAGCTGTTTTTGATGATGACCCCAAATATGCCGAAAAAGCATTTGAGACAATGCCTCAGCTTCGTGAAATCTATACTGATAACAGTATCATGGGCGTGTTCCATCTGGAAAATGCAACTGCTGTCGATATTCCCATGATGGGAGAAGGCGAAAATCTTCTGTAATTCACAGCAAAATATCCCCTGCTTTCCGCAGGGGATATTTTTTATAAATTATACAGTATGTGGTTCAGCTAAATTTTCCCGTATATATTTTTCAATAAACTGTTCCATTGGAATTGGTTTCGAGTAAAAATACCCCTGCAAACTGTTGATATTATATTTTCTGAGAAAATCACGCATCTGTGCAGTTTCCACACCTTCCACACAGACTTCGGCAGAAAAGGCATCTGCAAGATTGGAAATAAACTGGACTGTATTCTGGTCAGAAGCACTCTTTTCCACGTTCTTGACATATTCCCGGTCAATTTTAACAGTATCCACCGGCAGTTCACGCAGAATTCCCAGAGAAGAAAAGCCCGTGCCAAAATCATCCAGTGCCATACGAATACCGTGTTCCCGGAATGTCTTGAACATTTTTTTCAGAAGTGACAAGTCCAGCAGACGGCAGCGTTCTGTAATCTCCAGACAAAGATTTTCTGGTGGAAAGCCTGTCTGGTCAAGCAGTTGCAGCACAGTTTCTACAAAGTCATTTTGTTCCAGCTGTGCATAAGATAAATTAACATTCATGATAAAATCAGGATATTTTTCAAGCATTAACTTGCCGTCTTCCATTGCCTGCTGAAGAATCCATTTGCCCAGTTCCGGAAACAACGGGTCTTGTTCCAGTACCGGAATGAACTGAATTGGAGGAATTGTTCCGTACAGGTCATTTTTCCACCGGATAAGAGCTTCCATGCCCTTGAGCTTTTCGGTATCCGCATCCATAATCGGCTGATAACAGAGATAAAAGCCTTTGCAGTTCTCAGAAACACTATTCCGGATAATATTCAGTTTTTCGATAAACAGACGGTTTTCATCACTGAGTTCGTCTGCAAAAATGACAAGCTCACCAAACCGCCGTCTTTTGGATTCATAATAGGCGTATTTCAAACAGGAATACACTGTTTCCTTACTAATGTTAAATGTATCAATCCGGACAACTCCGGCATTCAGTGACACGCTGACGTGTTCGCCGTTGACATAGAAATCATGAGAAACCTCTTTTTTCAGATTTTTATAGATTTCTGCAAGCTGTTCCGGCATAAGTTCATGGCTGATAATTGCAAATTTTGTGCCGTCCATGCGGTAGAGTGAGACTTTACCGGAAAATTTTTCTTTCAGCAAAACGCCTAATTTCTGCAATACATTATTGCCGAATGTATAACCATAAATATCGTTGATATCTGAAAATCCGCTGACACCTGTCAGCAGGACAGAATGTGATTCATGCTTATAGAAAATCATTTCTAAATCGTCAAAAAATCCATAAAGGCTTCTTAATCCAGTGACAGTATCAATATAGCTCATCAGTCCGTGATTTTTGATAGCACCACCGAAATATTCCGGCTTGCCGTTATTATCACGGATGACAACGCCACGGCATGTACATACTGCATAAGTGCCATCTCTTGCCATAGCACGGTATTGCATATCATGTATGCCGTCAATTCCGGCAAAAATCTTTTTAATGCTTTGATGATAAATCTCCCTGTCCTCCGGATGAATATGTTCTTCCCAGACAGTACCTGCATTTTTCATATAGATACCCGGCAGATTAAAAAAATCCACCGCATTTTGTGACCAGCGAGAATAATCTTCTTTCATATCGCACAAATACACATAGCTGCCATCTGCAATCACACTGAGAGCTTCAAACAGTTCGTTTAATTTATTCAGTCTTTCTTCTTTCATTTTAAATCCCTCCCAACATGCAAAATTTACAGCACGACAACTCTGTTTTTCCCTGTTTCTTTTGCCTGATACAGTGCTTTATCAACTCTGATGCAAAAAGCATCACTGTCTTCACCTGGAATCAATCTTGTTACACCGACACTAATCGTTCTGTGTCCGACACCACTTTTGAATAAGATGCTTTCAAAATCCTGACGGATATGTTCTGCTGCTTTTTTGGCATACTCCAAAGGATACGGTACTAGGAGCATAAATTCTTCTCCTCCCCATCTGCCGACAGCAACATCTGGATTATGTTCCGGAATCCCTTTCCGCAACAGTGAAGACAAGCCGATAATGACGTTATCTCCTTCTTTATGTCCGTAAATGTCATTGACCTGCTTGAAGTCATCAATATCCAGCATAATCAGGCACAGCGGCTTTTCAGGATGACGGGTAGATTCACGGAGTTTCAGCTTAATGCGGCGTTCAATTTCACGGCGGTTATAAAGCTGGGTCAGTCCATCAGAAACCGCCATAAATTCCAGTTTCTTGTTTGCTTCTTCCAGTTCTTCCGTTGCGGCTTCGATAAACGTTGCAAGACGGTTAATCATAGAGACTTTTCCAGAAAACTGTTCCTCATGCATTTTAAATTCCAGAGATTCTGAAAAAGCCGGTTCGCCTTCACGGACAGCAGCAATCACCAGTGTAACATTATGCTGATTGACATAACCATTTGTCCGAAGGAATTCGCCGGAAGTATAAAAGCCGGAAGTTGGTGCAATTGACTGAAACGGCTGTGTTTCCTTGCTGACTTCGTCCATTCCCCAGAAGGTTCTTCTTGCGGCACAGGAATAGACCCGAATCAAATCCGGCTGAAATTCCTGAATTTTATGACCGCTCCTGCGGATATGCTCCAGAATTGTCCACGGGTCACCATAAGCTATCCGTGCAACAACATTTTCTTCGATATCTGAAGTCATTGTCAATGAGCCGTCTGCATTGCTGGCAATGGGAGCACGGAGAATATTCAGACCGTTATGTTCATAGAAAAACGGAAATTCCAGTGTATTACTAAAAAAATGTTCATCATTGCGAATATTTAAATATTTATAATAGGCATCATAAGCGGGTTTCCCATCAAGTTCATAGAGAATGCTGCCTTCGGCTCGTGTGACAAGAAATTTTTTGCCGAGAGGTTTCCAGCCGGTGAGGTGCATCGTGGTAAGATGCAAATCTTCTCCACCCATCATCAGAAACACAGCAGCTTCTGTAGAATAATTTCCATTTTTTGAAAATACACAGGCTTCGTTGTCCATATCTGAACTAAATGCACCGCCGCCGAACACTTTTATTTGCTCCGGCAGTTTGCCAAGTTCTTCACAGAAATCAGTCATAGACATGCCACGGATAGTCACCAGCATTTCAATTGCCTTGACCCATGGTCTTTTTTCCACCATAGCAATTATTTTCTGCACAACTGCAACTGCATTTCTGGCATTCAATGGAAACTGTACAAGTTCAATCTGTGTAGAGGGATATTCTGTCATAGTGCAGACAACCACGATTTTTGTTTCCACACAGCCGTCCATAATATTTCCGTTTGTAGAACATCCGGCATACAGTGCCTCTGGCAATTCTTTTTCTATTATCTGACAGATAGCAGAAAGAATGTCCTGATTTAGCAATTCTGAAAAAATCTGAAATATTGTACAAAATGTAATATGTGTTTTCTGCCATTGTCTGATTTTAATCAATTCTTCGTGAAATTGGTTCTGGTTTTCATAAATAAACTGGAATTGTTTCATGATATGTCACCACCCTTGGAATGCAGTATTTCTGAAAAAATCAGAATTATTTTTATTATTATAGCATGAAATGCAGAGAAAGTCAATCTGATTATGCATATTTTTATATAACAGATAAAAATGAACGTTTCTTTTGTGCAAAATGCTGAATTTTATTTTTTTCAAGAATGTTGTCATATTTCAGCTTTCTGATGTGTATTGAAAGTAAAAAGCAAAACAGAAAGAAGGGATGCAATCATGCTGCTTTTGCAGGAAACAGAAAATCCGTCTCCGGAAAAACACGAAATCCGGAAAACGCAAATTCAAATGACAGGTGTTTCGTTTACCGTTGTGGACAAGTATCAGAATATGATTTATCGTGTGGCTGTCACCATGACCAGAAATCATGCAGATGCTGAAGACATTCTTCAGGAAGTTTTCTTCAAATATTTCCGGCTTCAGCCAGCTTTTGAAAGTGATTCACACGAAAAGGCATGGTTTCTCCGTGTAACGGTCAATGAATGCCGGAATCTGCTGCGCAGTTTCTGGAAATGCCGCCGGACAGATACTGACCCGGAATTGTTGCTGCAAAATACTTCACAGGAAAATCCGCATGATTCCAGAGTATTACAGGCTGTCATGCGTTTGCCAGAAAAATACCGCATTGTGATTTATTTATATTATTATGAAGATTATTCTATCCGTGAGATTGCAGGCATTACTTTACAGTCAGAGTCTGCTGTTGCACAGCAGTTAGTCCGTGCCAGACGGAAACTCCGCAAAAAATTAGGAGGCGAATTTTCATGAATCTGCGAAAAGAAATCAAACAGGCTTATCAGCAAATCCGTGTTCCGGCTGATGTCAGTGAACATCTGAAACAGGAACTGTATCAGAAAGATTTCCAGGAAGAAGAATTTACTGAAATTTTCCAGACAGAAGAACTGTCGAAATCACGTTCCGGAAGTTATTTCGGATTTATTGCGGCGGCTCTGGTGCTTGGCATTGGCATCGGCAGTTCTGTATGGAGTATGATGGCAAACAGAAGTGAAGAAGCATTTCATCCATCTTCTACTGTTCCGGCAGAAATTACCGTAACTGAAACAACAGAAGAAACAACTGCTCCGCCACCAGATGCATAATTTCTGAAAATCCGGCAATACTGATTCTGACAGAAATCTTATCTGTCAGAACAGGAGAAATTATCATGAGCAAGAAGAAAAAGAAACAGTCTTCCGCACCTGAAAACACGGAACATCAGAATACGGAAAACTGACAGAATGCTGAAATCCCCTGTGCAGACTGCACAGGGGATTTCTTCATGAAAGGTATATATGAGAAAAACTTCTTATTCATTCAGCAGTGTGAAACGTCTGGTATCGCCTACTGTATCCATGAACATGGATTTCGGTCTTGCCCAGATACTTCCGTCTTCCTCGCTCTTGTAGATAACCATTTCTTCGAGGGTTTCACTGTGAGTTGCAATTGCCGTGACTGTATAGATACCGCCCTTGAAATGCTTATATTTCTGACCAGGCTGAACTTCTACAGGTGTTTCCACCGGAACAGGCTTCGGCTCAGGCTGATGGTTGACAATATCATCATTCACGATAATCATGGAAGAATGCGGTTCAATATGGATTCTTGCCTGACCGTTTTCGACATTGACGGTTTTTCCGTTGAGTACGTCCACCAGTGCGCCATAATGTGTGCCGAACTGCATATCATAAGGATTATCATCCAGATTCAGTGCAACATAAACGACCTGATTGTCCAGTTCTTTTGCGAATAATAACTGCCTGTTGGTAATCTGGTAACGGTTATAATTTCCGGTTCTCAGTGCCGGATAAGCTCTGTAAATTCTGCCAAGCTTGACAATATGCTGATACAGTTCTGTATTTTCATGTTTCATATCTTCCAGATTAAGACAGGGTCGCATCGGAGAATCATCCCAGCCGTCACGCTTTGCGCCTTTAATGCCATATTCACTTCCGTAATAGATGGACGGAATGCCGGGCATTGCATATAACAGCGTATAGCAGGTATTCAGATATGCAGGTGTTTCGAGCTTGCTTGCCAGACGGTCTACATCATGATTATCTACAAAATTATACAGCTTGATATTTCTGTAGATACCGCCGTTTGCACCGGACTGTCTGTTGATGGAATAGTCAATTTCAAAATAATTCTTAGAATTATGAGAAGACCAGATACCCTTGAAGCATTCATAGTTTGTTACAGAATCGAGCATTTCCGGGTTTGCCCATCTGTTATAGTCACCATGGATAATCTCACCCATCAGCCAGAATTCCGGATTCCGGCTTTTGCAGAATGTCCGGATTCTCTTGAAGAAATTGAAATCAATGCAGTCAGCAGCATCAAAACGAATGCCGTCAATTTTGAATTCGTCCATCCAGTAGCCGACAGCATCTAACAAATAATCACAGACTTCCGGATTCTGAAGATTCAGCTTGACTAAATTATAATGTCCGTTCCAGCCTTCATACCAGAAAG
>DJXC01000102.1 GCA_002449575.1 Ruminococcus sp. UBA7014 | reverse complement strand
CTCTCACCGATGAGAATGCTGAGTATGTAAAATACAGTGAAAATCTGACTGTTCATAATTACAAGTATACATGGACAAAATCCAATATCAATGATGATACCTGGTATGTCAGAGGCTATCTTGTTTATGAAGATGCAGACGGCAATCAGAAGACCGTTTACAGCGATTTGGCAAAGGCTACTCTTGACGGCTACGAAACCATCAAGGAAGATAAAATCCTTGGTACTGCTGTCATGGATTCTGTCACGGTCGATAAGGAAAACAATAAGATTGCATTTGCCGCCTTTTTGAATGTCCCGGCAGACTGCACTATCAACAAAGCCGGTATTGTCGCCACTTCTGATGCTGAAGAGGCCGGAAATCTCACAGCAGAGAATGCCGACTATGTCAGAGCAGATGCAACCACTAAGCACAGCTATAAGTATACCTGGACAAAAACAAACGTGACCGAAACACAGACATGGTATGTCAGACCCTATCTTGTCTATACAGATTCGGCCGGAAAAGAGTTTACTGTATACGGTGAACTCACCGCGGCAACACTGAACAGCAGCTCTGACGAAATCCAGACCCGGAGTCTTTCCAGAATTTTACTTTATGCTGCTCAGATTGGCTCGGGTATCAAGCCTGACTTGAAATAAGATTGCTCACATGATGATGCTGAAAGAAAAACAATAAACCATTACAGGAAACGACCCGGAGAATGCACTCCGGGTCTGTTTCCCTGATAAAATCAACTTTTGAATTTTTCTTGACAAACTCAAAAAAACATGATATAATAAAAATTGGTTAAGTGTACCCTTTTTTAGATAAAAACAGATTGAATATATCAAAGCCGTCAGAGAAAAACTCTGGCGGCTTTTTTATTTTTTTAAAAAATTATCGCAGATACGGCACGGTGGCGAAATTTATCTGCCTGCCGGAAATAACACAATGCCTGACGGCACATTGATGAGGATACAGATGTCATTTTGCTTTTGCGGAAAGACAGCAGACTGGAAAAATACGTCTGCACCCTCAACAGAGCTGATATGAGAAATATCGATACAGCGTTAAAAATCAGCTTTGGATTATATTGAAAGGAAAGAAGACCAATGGAAAATTCACTTGAATCTGCTGTAAAGCAGTTCTTTGCAGCAGCGGCAGAGTCCGGACTTGAAATCAGAGCCGGTCAAATCGAAATGGCCGATGAAATCTGCAAAGTCATGACACTGAAAAGACCGCTTGCTGTTGAAGCAGAAGTCGGCATTGGAAAATCATTCGCCTATCTTGTTCCGGCACTGATGCAGTACAAAAAGGAACACAGACAGATTGTGATAGCCACATCTACTATCGCATTGCAGGAATAGCTCTGCCGGGATGCTCATGCAGTCATGCGGAGACTGGGCATCGAAGCTGAAATTATTCTTGCCAAAGGCATGAAAAACTATGCCTGCATGAAGAAAGTCCGTAGTCTGTACAGAAAGCATACGAAAGACCAGAAAATCATGCAGTTGTGGCATTTAGTCCTCAGTGACAAACAGGACAAGGCACAACTTGGACTGAGATTTGATGAAGCCGAATGGGAGCAGATATGTGTATCAAATTTCGGGGGCAGATACTGTCAGCAGTGCGATTATTCCAGCAAATGCGCCTACAGTCAGCTCCGTGCAAGGCTGATTTCACAGAATGCTGTGATTATCTGCAATCAGAATATGCTGGTGGCTCATCTGATGAGACAGCAGGCCGGAAAGAATATCTTTCAGCCGGGATTTCCTGTTCTGATTGTGGATGAAGCACACAATCTTGAATCTCACTTCCGTGAAGCCTTTACAGAGTATTATGACAAGACTCAGATTATCCATATGGTCAGGGAATGTGGCTATAAATCGAAGAATAAAAATATTCTGAGCATGACACAGAAAACCATCAATGATATTCAGGCATTGTTTGAAATTTTCAAAGACCAGGTGCAGGAGCAGGAAAATAATCCTGACAGTGATACAGATATCTTCTACCTGGAACAGAACCCTATGATTCACAGGATACTGGCAAGAATCAAAAGCAATCTGACCAAAATCGAGGAAGAACACGAACTGACAGAGATTTATTATTTTCTGCGTGAAGTATATCATCATTCTGAAAAATCAAAGTCTGTCGTCTGGCTGGAGCATGAGCAGGAAATCCGGCTCTGTGTCTGCAAAAAGGATATCCGGAAAGAAATTTCAAAAATGCTGTACCAGATGGGCAGATGCACGATTCTGACCTCTGCCACGATTTCAAATCAGCAGGATGGCACACCTTACGAAAAATGCGGCTACTATCTGAACAGTATCGGCTTTCCGGAAATCGGGAAAGTATCCGAGCCGAAGAAATCGCCGTTTGATTATGACCATCACGCAATGCTGTACTGCTCTGTGGCTCTGCCATATCCCAGGCCGGAACTCCGGGAAGAATATCAAAGGGCATCTGTTCCCGAAATTGTGAGACTGTTAAAAATCACTGACGGAAAGACTCTGATTCTGTTCACGGCCAAATCTGATATGGAATATGTATACAAGAAACTCAGCAACATGAATCTGCCTTACAAAATTCTGATGCAGAGCCGGACTTCATCACAGGAGTACAGGCTTGACAAGTTCAGAAATGACACAAATTCCGTGATTCTGGGAACGGGTACTTATTGGGAGGGCATCAACATTGAAGGCGAAAGTCTGTCACAGGTGATAATCTACAAACTGCCGTTTCCTGCGCCGAACCCGATTATTGATTATAAAATGTCATTAGCCGAGCGTCCGGTCATGGAAGTCGCCGTTCCGGAAATGCTGACAAAACTCCGTCAGGGTGCAGGGCGGCTGATTCGTTCCGCCACAGACAAGGGCATTGTGTCAGTGCTTGACCCAAGAATCAGCAGTCAAAGCAGAACAAGATATAAGCAGGCTGTCTTTGATTCTCTGCCAATAAAAAACAAAACAGAAAATATTGAAGAAATTCATCATTTCTGGGATAAAATATCACCAGGAGGCGAAAGCATATGAAAAAATACGGACAGGCCGAATTTATGATATATCTTGTAAACCAGTTCATTGACCGGAACTGCGCTCATCTGACAGAAGAACAAAGAGAAAAAATCAAGCAGGAAAGCCATAAACGGATTTGTGAAAAATATCCGTCAGTCAGGGAACTGGAGCTTGCTGCATGATGGAATTTCTGATAGGGTGCGTTGTCGGAGGAACAGTCGGCACAGTAGCCACATGTCTTTGTGTAGCCGCCGGACAGGCAGATAAACAGCTAAATCACACAGATTCTGAGCAGTAATTTTGTTGAGTTTGGTGATTCCAATTTCAAAGTTTTTATAGTATACTTGTTGCTGAAAGGAGGAATTTTTATGGCAAAAGTAACGATTATCAGTCCGGTTTCGCAGAATCATGCAGAAGAAAAAATTCGTGTAGCGGCTTATTGCCGGGTATCAAGTGCCAGCGATGAGCAGTTGAATTCTTATCAGGCACAAATGACTTATTACAGTCATAAATTTGAGAATTCTGAAACGGAAATTCTTGTGGATTTATACGCTGATGAGGGAATCAGCGGTACTGCGGCAAAAAAACGCAGTGAATTCCAGCGTATGATGAAAGACTGCAGACATGGAAAAATTGACCGGATTTATACCAAATCGGTCAGCAGATTCGCAAGAAATACAAAAGAATGTCTGCAATATGTCCGGGAGCTGAAACTGCTCGGAATCACAATCTGCTTTGAAAAAGAAAATCTCGATACGGCCAAATCCGCTGACGAGATGATGATTGCGGTCATGGCAGAGCTGGCGCAGGAAGAATCTGTTTCCATCTCCAAAAATATCAAATGGGCAGTCCGTAAACGAATGCAGAACGGGACTTATAAAGCTGTACTCCCATATGGATTTATGTGGAATGAAGGAAAAATCGAGATTGTGGAACAGGAAGCAGAAATTGTCCGTCAGATTTTCGCATGGTATCTCAGCGGATACGGTTCACAATTAATTATGGAAATGCTGAATGATACACATATTCCTACCCGACAGAATAAGCGGTGGAGATTGCAGACAGTGCAGCGGATTCTTATCAATGAACGATATATGGGTGATGCCGTATTCCAGAAAAATTATCAAACAGATACAGTGCCGTTCATCAGGAAGAAAAATTGTGGAGAACTTCCCATGTACTATGTTTCCGGTGCGAATGAAGCCATTATCTCAAGAGAAGATTTTGAAAAGGCGCAGAATCTTTATCAGTCAAAAAGTCATAAATCAAAATGGAAAATCTGTGATTCTTCCTGTCTGCTTGCCAGGAAAATCTGGTGTGCCTGCTGTGGTTCAGCGTACAGATTCAGGCTTGACAATCACATTGAAAAATGGGTATGCCTCACTCACGACCGGAATTCACAGAAATGCCGTATCAAAGCCATACCACAAGAGCAGATATATCAGATGTTCGTTGCCATGTTCAATAAACTTTACTGTTATCATGAGAAAATTCTGTCACCGTTGCTGGAAGATCTGCATGAACTGAAACTGAACGGATTCCGGGAACATGCAGATATGATGGAAATCCAGAATGAAATCATTCAGCTGAAAGAAAAGATTCATGTACTGACCTCGCTGCGGACAAAGGGATTTCTCAGCAACGAAAAATGGCATGAACAGACTACAGAACT
>DJXC01000103.1 GCA_002449575.1 Ruminococcus sp. UBA7014 | reverse complement strand
TCTATCTGCCCATAGAAGTAGAAATACTGAACGACATTCTTCAGGAACTTGACGGACAGTCAACAATGCAGGTCAGGGTCGGAAACCTCCGGAAAGAAACACTGCTTCCGACCCTCATCGACATGAAAATGACCCTGATGACCACAGATATCTTTAAACTGAATCGGTTTGCTGAACTGGTGGAATCCCTCGATGATATGGAGGCTGTTGCACTTAACTGTCTGCTGTATCAGGAAATTATCAATGGATTTGATGAAATTATGGATACGATTCCTGAGCTGGATAAGGTTCCGATATGGTACTGTCACGATAACAGAGAAATGATAAAGTTTGTGGCTGAGGAAGGGCTTCTGCCCGGCATTACGTACTATGATGAAGCATTGCAGAGCCTTCTGGATGCCGAACAGGTGTGTGAATATCTCGCTTATTACCGAGGCGGCATGTTAATGCATGCCAGATTTTATTGTGAGCCTTTCCGCTTTCTGGATTTTAAAAAACAGCAGGAAGAAGAAACAGAATCTGATGCCATGAAGATGGGAGGAATGACTTGAATCATGAAAGAAAAAATCAGAGCAGTACTTCCCGATGAGGAAGAACGGTGCATGTTCTACAGCGACAGCACAGCCGTATTTGCAGATGCGGCTGTGAGTTATCTCCGGATGGATTTCGGAAAGACCGGAAGCGAGTTCTGGCAGACCTGGCACGGGAAAAACGGAAGTCTGACAGACAGCACCTTTATTCGGGAAATCAATTCTGTGCTTGCGGAACTGCGGAGAGACCTTCTGAAAAACCGGAGTGCTATGTCAAAATATATCCGTGAGCATGACGGCCTGCCGATAATAGCTTATGATTATCAGACCGGCAAGGGCTTTAAATTTGAAACGGAAAACAATGTGTTCTATCTGCGGTGTACACCAATGCCCGGCGATTATGACTGCTATTGTTACGGCTATAACAAGGCACTTCTCAAACAGGCACTCACAGCAGAACAGGACGAATCTCAGACGATAGGAGGAATCAGCCAATGAGAATTATTTTGAAGAACGGGGATTATACAGTGACAGAAGAATTTCCAAAGGATTCATTTGCACTTCTGGATATGCTTGACCGTCTGCGCCAGCCGGGAAGCAGAACTGTGAAATTCAGCTCTGAAGGCTGTACTGATAAGAATCTTGTCCCGTCAGAACTGTATCACAGAGATTTCGTGACAGATATTTTCGCGCTGAATGTGTTTGCGGAACGGCTGGAAAATATGTCTCTGGAAGAAAATGCGGCCTACTGGGCGGTCGTGAAAGTGAATCCTGTTCTGAATTTTCAGGACGCTTTTCAGATGACGTTCGGATTGAAAAGTGTGCCTGTAGTATGTGCCTGGTGTTTTTCTGAACTCGGAGAATTTGCTGTTGAAAACCAGATGCTGCCCGAAATTGAGGACTGCCCTGATGAACTGCTGGAACTTCTCGACACGGCAAAACTCGGCAGGCTGATGTGCGAAAGAGATGAGGGAATATTCATTGATGGTTATTATTGTGAGCCGTCAGCCTATCAGAAACCGGATATCCAGGTAGAAATCGGCAAACCGGAGCCGTGCTTTTTCCGTCTCCTTCTGACTCCGGATGCAGAACGTCCGGGACTTGCAGAATGGATTTCCCTGCCCTGTGATGCGTCAGTGCTGAAAGAAAAAATCTGTCTTGAAAGTCAGTCTTCCCTGCCGAATCTGCTGATTTCCCAGCGGCCGGAAGAGGACGAACTCATGGCACTGAACCGGACAGCGGAACGGCTTTCCGGACTGAATCAGCAGGAATTTTTGAAGCTGAAAGTGGTCATGGAATATGAAGATGTCCGGAATATTGCCGGAGTCTTTGACTGCATCAGCCATCTGAACGAGTATGATTTCGACCCTGTTCCGTCCGGTAAAAGTGAGTTCGGACTGCGGTTTCTTACAAAAACACTGCCGCCGGATTTCTGTGAAGCATTCAGAAATATCGACCTGACAGATTTCGGCGGTGAGATTCTGCATCGAAAAGCTGGAAAAATCACCAGCTACGGCGCACTGTCTGGCAGAAAGCAAAGACTTTATTCCCGGCTGGATACTGCGCCGGAACAGAATGAAACAGAGGAAGAATCCGAGGAATGTGACGTGAAGATGGGGGGAATGTGAGTGAAGAAAACTGTTGTTATCGCACTGAATGAAGAAAAAATATCCGCTGTGGAGATGTACCTCAGCCAGAAGAAAAGCAGTCTCGAAATCGAGCTGACAAAGTATGCAGAACAGCTCTATCTGAAGAATGTGCCGCAGAATGTCCGTGATTTCATCGACATGATGAATGAGAAAAAGCCTGCAAAGAAGCCAAAAAGCAATTCTGCTCCTGATACGGCACTGAGTCCGGAGCAGTGACAAGACTTGTGCGCCCGTGTCGGCCTCGTGTGCGATTTTCAGGACATGAATCGTAAAACGATACCCTGGCAGAAGTCAGGCGGATTGTGAGCCGTTTGTGAGCGAGGTTCAGAACCGCTCCCGCGGCTCGCATCTGTCCAGTCGGGGTATGACAGAGGGCAAATAAAAATTGCAAGTTAAAGCACCGGGGTCGGTGCAATCACAGCGGACGGCAAAGCCGACCGCATATCGGCATTTTTCGGGACTCGGAAAAGGGGTTGTGAAATCCAGCTTTTCAGAAATCCGGAGTTGCAACACAGAAAAAGCAAAGAAAATCAGGAAAAAATCAGGGGTCGGAGGTGATTTTATGGACAGCAAGATGAAATTTCCGCTTTGGGTCTATCCGCAGACAATGAAGGATGTGGAGCATCTCTATAAAAGTGACAACTGCAAGTCACAAAGTGAATTTATTGAAAGAGCGATAAAATTTTATGTCGGCTATCTGAATCAGGAGAGAGAAGTGAACTATCTTTCTCCAATGATAACCGAAACCGTCAAGGCTGAAATTCGTGGAACAGAGCAGAGACTTGCAAGACTGCTTTTCAAAGTCGCAGTCGAACTCGGAAAACTATCTCATATGCTGGCGGCATCAACAAATGTTGATGAAGAAACGCTCCGTCAGCTCCACATCATGTGCGTGAACGAGGTCAGAAAAATCAATGGTATCATTGCTTATGATGATGCTGTGAAATATCAGCAGGAGTAAGCCATGCCGAAAATTATTGTCACAAGCCGCTACCTGAAAAGCGGCGCAGGTCAGAATATCTCAAACTATGTGAAATATATCGCAACGAGAAAAGGCTCTGTTGCTGTGAATACGAACAAAGCAAATGCTCCTGCTACCCAGAAACAGCAGGAGCTGATTGCTTCTCTCCTAAAAGACTTTCCGGAAAGCAAATCTTCATTCGCCTGTCAGGACTATCAGAAAAATCCTGATATGAAAAATGCATCTGCTCTGATTACTGAAATCCTCGAACACAATGCTGACAGAGTCGGCAATCGTGAAAACTATGTCGGCTACCTTGCGAACCGTCCCGGAGCTGTAAAATTCGGTCTGCATGGATTGTTTTCACAAGAAGACACTCCGATTGATTTGGAGAAAGTCGCTGATGAAATCGCTCATCACAGCGGAAACGTCTGGACTCATGTTGTTTCTCTTCGCAGAGGAGATGCCCAGCAGACTGGATTTGATAATCTGACCGCATGGCGTGAACTTGTCAAACGCCAGATTCCGAACATCGCAAAGCAGACTAAAATTGATATGAAGAATCTGAAATGGTATGCCGCATTCCATGATAAAGAAACTAATCCTCATGTGCATATCATCGTCTATTCGACCGACCCGAAGGAAGGTTTCCTCACGAATCATGGCATTGAAAAAATCAGGAGTGGCTTTGCAAATGATATTTATCATGATGAGCTGTATCATCTGTACGGCCAGCAGACGGATGTCAGGAATCTTCTGAAAATAGAATCCGGCGAACTGATGGAAGACATCATTAAAGAACTGGAATACACCAGCATCGAAGATGAAGAACTGATGCAGTTGATTGCACAGCTCCAGAAACAGCTTGCCAAATCGAAAGGAAAAAAGACTTACGGCTATCTGAAAAAGAGCGTAAAGCAGACAGTGGATGAAATCTTTTCACGGCTCGCACGGAACGACAGCATTCAGAAATTATATTCTTTCTGGTGCGAACTGGAACAGGCAAAGCATGACATGTATTCCTCTGCAAAGGTTGCATTCCCTGCGCTCGAAGATAACCCGGAGTTCAGGTCGGTGAAAAATATGATAGTCCAGACTGTTGCCGGAATGAAAATCAATTTGTCTGAAATGGCTCTGCCTGATTTTGATTACGGTGAAAATTTTTCTCCGGATGATTTCGAGTGGGATGATACCAATGTATCAAAATTGGAAATCTCAGATTTTGGAATTGCCTATCAATTGAAGTGGTCAAAGAAATATAAACAGGCTCAAGAACTGCTTGTCAAAAAGAATCCCTCTTCTGATGAAAAGAAAAAATGTCTGGAACTCCTCACCAGCGAAGCCAAAAACGGAAATGTCCTTGCTCTGTATGATTTGGGAAAGCTGTACTCATCAAATTATCTTGGTGAACCGGATGAGAAAAAATCTCAGAAGTACCATCAAAAAGCATTGCAAGGATTTATTGACCTGGAAATTCTGTATCCGAAGAAAGCGGCCTACTTGCAGTATCGCATCAGTCAGATATATGCGGATGGCCTCGGAACAGGACGGGACAAAGAAAAAGCTCTCGAATGGCTTGAGAAATCTGCTGAGAACGGCAACAGCACAGCACAGTATCAGCTTGCCAATCAATATTATTATGGTGAAGACACAGAAAAAGACCTGTCAAAAGCGTTTGATTGGTACAGAAAATGCGCAGAGCAGGGACATCCATATGCATCCTACGCTGTGGCTCAAATATATCAAAAGGTTGAAACTGTTCCACAGGAAAGTGACAAGGTACAGGAATATTATAAAAAAGCACTGTCCGGATTCATGCAGATAGTGAAAAATAATCACGGCAATGCAGAGCTGTTCTATCGACTTGGCAGAATGTTTCAGAACGGACTCGGCACTGATATAGATACAGCAAAGGCTGTTGAATTTTTCAAGCGAGCCGCCGAAAGTAAAAATCACTGGGCAGAGTTTCAGCTCGGCAGAATCTTTCTGTTCGGAGCAGACGGAATTGACCCAGACAGAGCAAAAGGCATGGAATGGCTCTCACTGTCAGCAGAACATGGAAACGAATACGCTCAGAAACTGCTTGATAATATAGAGCAGTACCAGAATCAGATGCTCGCCGATACCACATTCAGCCTGTTTGTGAATTTAAGCAGAGTGATAAGAGAAGATTATGATCGCACAGAACGAATAATGCAGTCGCATGTAGACAGCAAACTGCGCAGGATAATCCGCAGAAAGAAACAGGAACTTGGAATTAAAGAAGAATCTACCCCCACACAGAATTATTAAAAAGACATATCGCTGATGAAAGCGGTGTGTCTTTTCTTTTCGTCAATTTCGCTCATTGATACAAGGGGGTTGACAATAATTTTGCAGATGGCTTATCTTAATTATAGCACAAATCTGCAAAATGTAAAGTGATTTTTGAAAATTTTTTAATATAAATCTGACTTAAAATGCTGATACAAATTATTTTTCAAGCATTTCAGCCGTCAGTAAACAGTCATCTGGAGGAATTTATTATGGCAAGAAGAGGAAATAATATTTATAAGCGTAAAGACGGTCGTTATGAAGGGCGTGTTCCGGTTGGTTATCATAAAAATGGAAAAATCCGTTATAAATCTGTCTATACCCGGACACTCGCTGAGGTAAAACAGAAGATGGCAGAAATTTATTCTATTGGTCAGGAACAGCATCCGACTGCTCTGAAACTGACTTTCGGAGATGCGGCATAGCAGTGGCTTCTTTCTGCAAAATTAAGGGTAAAGCCATCAAGCTATGCCAACTATCAGAACATTGTCAATAAACATCTGCTGCCTGCTTTGGGCGGAATATATATGACAAATCTGACTGCGGCCAGGATAAATGATTTTATTTTACAGAAACTGCACAGCGGACGGCTCAGCGGAAAGGGCGGACTGTCGGCAAAAACTGTACGGGATATTATGACAGTATTCCGCAGCATTTCGTCACATGCCACAAGAGAATACGGCATCCGGGAGGTGCATTTTACTATGCCCAAAACAGAACAGAAAAAAATAGAGGTTCTGAATTCTGATGAACGCAGTCAGTTGATTTGCCATCTGAGAGAAAATCAGAACAGAACCAATATTGCAGTACTGCTCTGTCTTTTCACAGGACTTCGTGTCGGAGAACTCTGTGGTTTGCAGTGGAGAGATATTGACTTGAAGAATCACAGCATTTCGGTCAGCAGAACTGTCCAGCGTGTTAATCACTCCGGCACATCCGAAATTATTGTTGGTACTCCGAAAAGCAGAAGTTCTATCCGCACTATTCCGATTCCGGAGTTTGTAACAGCAGTTCTGATGAATATAAAAGGCAATTCTGCCACTTATCTTATCACAGGAACTGCCAAGCCGACAGAGCCAAGAACCATGCAGAACCGTTTTCAGAGAATTTTGAAAGAATGCGGTCTGCGCAGTGTGAATTTTCATATGCTCCGGCACACATATGCGACTGTCTGTGCAGAGCATGGATTTGACCCCAAGACCCTGAGTGAACTGCTCGGACATGCAGATGCCAGTATTACTCTGAACAGATATGTGCATTCTTCTATGCAGATGAAACGTGATTATGTCAGCAGACTTCAGATGACTGCATAAAAGTTTTAAACCGTCAGAATTTTGTCATGCCTCTGTAAATTCTCGGCTAATCAGCACAATATCAAATCAAACAGACGTTTAGGGGCGAAATTGACGAAAGACACAGTCTGTCACTCCTATTATATCATAATGTCATGAAATAATACAGCTTGACATTTTCTATTTTATGTAGTATGATTCTATTAAGGAGCGTGACGGCAATGATTCGGATTGGAATTGTAGATGATGAGAAAACTGTTTTAGAATTTTTAACTGCAAAGGTAACTGAAATGTCGAATGAACTGCATATTGATGTGAAAATTGAATCTTTCCTGAATGGAGCTGACCTGCTGAACCGAAATCATGAGAATGAATTTCATATCATTATGCTTGACCTTGAAATGCCCGATATGGATGGGCTTTCCGTAGCCAGAGAACTAAGGAAAGAATATCCGGATTTTGTACTGCTTTTTATTACAAACAGAGCTGATTTGGTGTTCCAGTCATTTGAATATGAAGTCACTGGTTTCATACGAAAATCTCATATTGATGATGAACTGAAAGAAACCCTGGATCGGGCATATCAAAAAGTGCTGAGAAGAATGACCAACTATGTGCTTAAAACAGAGAACGGTGAACGGGTGTTCCCGTCTGCATCTATCTGTTATTTTATCTCGAAAGGGCATCGGATACTTTTGTTTGATGCATCAAATAAATCAACCAGAATCCTTTCAACGCTTGAGAAGCTGGAGGATATACTTTCGCCTGCCTCATTTATCAGATGCCATTCCGGGATTATTGTGAACTGCAAATTTATCTTCTCTATTAACGCATCAGATATAGAACTGACAAATGGGCAGAAACTTCCTCTTAGTCGGCATCGCACGAAGGATGTTAAAAAAATTTTTCAAAAATATTTAAGGAGTATGTAAGATGGATTTATTTTATCAAGGGTGTGAAGTTTCTGCAACTGCTATAGAAACATGGATATTTCTTGATTTTTTAACAAGATTTTTAGGGAAAAAATTTTCTTCCATAAAACAGAGTGCTGTATTTATTATCGCATTTTTTCTGATTAATCTCTATATGATTACAGTAAACCACTTTGTTTTGCAGTATTCAGCATTTTCAGATGTAGTTGTTCTTGCGTTATACATGCTTTATGCCATTTTCTGTTCTAATGGAAATCCGCTACTGAAAATCATTACACCTGCAATTACCATTACAGCCATTCTGCTGATTAATTTAAGTACACTGTATCTGATTTCATCTTTTTTTCATGTTAATTTGAATGAAATCACAATAGAACGGAATCATTTGAGACTGCTTGTACTGATAATCACAAAGACCTTTTTCTTTTTAGCATCAAGATTAGCATTGAAATTTTTGAGACCAAAAGAAATTATTTTAAGCGGAAAAGAATATTTCGCTGTGTCTCTGTCATTTCTTTGTTCTGTCATTATCATATTATACTTTGCGGAGTTTCAGCTTCACTTTTCGGAAAGCCAGATCGGATATTATTCTGTCATAGTCCTGCTGAGTGTGATGCTGATTAATATAGCGAGTTCGATTCTGTTTATTATGCTGGTAAAAAAGAGCAAGGAAAATACACGGTATATGATGATACAAGTTCAGTTTCGTGAACAGCAGAAGATGTATCAGTCTATATGTTCCGCATACAAAAATCTGGAAATTCTTCAGCATGATATGAAAAATGACCTGCTGACTTTACAGACACTGATTCATCAGGAGCGTGTTGCAGAAGCAGAAAAATTTATCGAAAACTACACAAAAACCAAATTAGAGCAGTTTCAGATATTTGTCCATACCGGATTTGAGCTGATAGATGCTGTTATCAATATCAAGCTGAATTATGCAAGAGAAAAAAATATAGAGATATTCTGCCATATATCTGCTGATTTTTCTTCATTTGAAACGGAAGATATTGTCAGCCTGTTCTCTAATGCGATTGACAATGCAACAGAAGCATCCGTAAAATGTGCTAAACGCTATATTTCAATATTAATCGAAAACAAAAGAAATTATCTGTGTATGACGATAGGAAACGCAATTGAAGATTCTGTATTGGAACAGAATGAAAAACTGCTTACAACCAAACGGGAGAAACAATTTCACGGATTCGGAAAACAGTCTATGCTGAACATAGTTCAGAAGTACGATGACATGATAGAATATTATGAAAATAATGGAATGTTTTTCGTGGATATTCTTCTCAAGAATACCAAATAGGAAGAAAAAACTACCAAACAGGAAAAATCTGTTGACTTTTGTTCTGAAATGAGTTATGCTGAAAACAAGAAAAGAGGTGATTCAGGTGATTGCCAATCTTGCTGACAGCATGGCTCATTTATTTGTTAAAAAGGGCTGGGGGAAAAAAGAAGATTACGAAATCTATCAGTATGGATGTGAGGTCATCATTTCAGTCTTAATAGATATTCTGTTAGTGGCAGTGTGCGGACTTCTGTTTCATATGGTAGGAAAGGCATTTCTGTTTTATGCGGCATTCCTCGTACTGCGAAGATACTGCGGCGGATTTCACGCCGAGACATACCTCGTATGCAATTCCGTTTTTACTGGTATTATGCTGATGGCTCTTCTCGGAATTTCACACAGCAGTACTATCCCGATGCCCTGTCTGGCAATTGCCGCTGTTGTCTCTTTTCTGGTAGTTATCCGCTATTCGCCAATTGTTCATAAGAATAAACCATTGACAGATAAGGAAATATTGCTGTATCGGAAAGTTTCTGTTGCTGTTTCCGGACTGTTTCTGATAATGGTATTTCTGATTCCTATGTTCAGTAAGGAAGTAGCTACTATAATTGCACTTGCAATGCTCGCAACGGCAGGTACAATGATTGTAAGTGTAATTCAAAGAAAGGGGGGAGAAAAATGAACGGTAACATTATCACAACGCTGGTAACACTGGTCGCTAAGTATGCAGCATATTCTGTTTCTATCGGTGCATGCCATCAGCCGAAAGAGCCGAAAGCACTCAAGGAACTGAAAAAGTAAACAGGCATCTGTGATTCGGGAATGCTTGATATAATGGGCATTCCCGAAGTCACGCTGTCTCGTTGTACAGAGAATATTCCAACACAAAGGAATGAAAACATAACAGAATATCACAAAAAGAGGTTCATAGGGGTACTCTTAAAACCACCTCTAAATATGTCGAGGAAAGAAGTAAATAAATGCATACTTCATTGAAACGTACAGTATCAGGTGTGCTTTCTTTTCTGCTTGTCGGTCAAGTTATGATTTTCGGAGACGGTACAGCACAGGGTGTTCTGCATAAAGATACACTTGTTGCTGCTGCCGGTTCCATTGAAGAAATGAAAAATGCCCGACAGCTTAAAGAAGAATACGATACTGCAATCGAAGGTCTTGGAGAAGTGGACTATTTTACACTGCCAAGCACCGGAAATACTCGCAGGAGAGTACGGTCTGTAAACAGACTGAATACTGAAGAAACCAGCACAGAATCTTCTGTCTGGGATGATGTCACGATTACCGAAGAACCAATTAACGCACCGGATACGCTGACAGTTTCCGGCTATGTAGAAAAAGGAACAGTTCCAAATCACACCGAAAGTGATTCTACCCCTATCTATATTCGTGTATTCAACGGCAATTGGGAAGAAATCGCATCTGTTCAGGCCAATCAGAATGGTTCCTATACCGTAACCGCAAGCGGCTCTGATGTTTATCATGTGAAATTTGAGTGTGATGGTTATCTGCCGTTTTATCTCAGAGATTTTGGAACAGGTTCTTATAAAGTTAGTTCTGATTCGTCAAATGACGTGAACAAAGATACTATCATTCTGATTCCGGGAGACACAACCTATAATGCCGATAACGGAAATCTCTGGAGTGATGACAAACTCACGGCAGAAGATGCAGAGTATGTTTGGGAACATGTCGGCTCACAAATTGGTGACCCTGATTTTAATCCAACTATGGACATAAATGGGGATGGTGTCATCAGTGAAGAAGAAAAACATGCATTTTCTCATTTTTATGATGATTTGATTAATACCGGAGGCAGTTATGATATGTCAGGATGGTCAGTTTTGACATACGATATCGATTTAAATGGTGTTATTAATGAACATGACTATGATTTACTTTATGACATGGTCTATAATGGACTGAGTACATCAGGATGGCATATTCCAGACTTTGTGGATGGAACTCCAACTGAATCGGATTTGCAGATTTTCAGAGAAAAGGTTGATGCATCACATATTGTAAATACGGATGTGTATATTTATAATCATGAATTCACAGCAGATGTAGTTGTTGATGGCAGTGACTTTAATACTGAAAGAATTGAGTTTTTGGCTTCATTAAGAGGTCCTGTTGGTGAGTACATTGCTTATATGGATAGAAACAGTAATGGTGTGATTGAAGAAACCGAGGCACAGTGGTTTTCTGCGGCATATTCCATCTACGGTGACGTGGAGTGGGACAAGGCCTCCGCAGAACATTTACTTTGCTGTCGGATTCCCAATTCCCATATAGTCTGAATCTGCACGACACCAATCTTGACCTGAATGGTCATTCCCTGGCTGTTTATGGATATATGTCCCTCACAACAGATACACCAGAATTGTGGGATGACGGAAGTGGAAACGAGCAGCTGGGTGCAATTCTCAATATCAACGGCGGATACCTGAATGTTCAGGAAAATCTTGTATTCCGGACAGCTTCTCCTGATGGATGGTCTGGAAAGCCGGGACAGATTACGTGGCTGAACGGCGGCAAGGTAATCGTTGGCGGAGAATTTCACTTGGGACAGGTGCATTGCAATGATGTTTTTGTAATGACCAATCCTGATGACCGATTTAAAATCAAAGGAAATATCCGATATGTCACTGATGCCAGTGTAGCTGGCTTATGGACAGACGGTGTACTCTGGTTTGCAGGTTCTGAATGGAGTGTTAATGAAGAATCCGGTGATTATTCAATTTTCTCTTCCGGTCATCATATCGTTATCTTTGACGATTCTCTTCTGAACGGAAATCAGCAGAGAATTTACTGGGATAATCCCAACACATACATTAATGAACTGGATGGTTCACTCAACACCCAGCGAAGGTTCAATTTTACTTACTTTGATGAAGAAGGTAACCTGTTGGGACTGCTGTTCTATCCGGATGGTTATTCCAGTGCAAGTTATTATTTCAGACCGTGGTTCCAGTTTCCGGAAGAAACTGAGCAGAAACCTGACTATACGCTTTATCGTAAGGGATGGGAAATTGGTGATGGTGTTCATATCGCAACCGGAAACTATACCAAATCTTTTACAGATTTGAGTGTATCTTCTCCGGGTGTCAAATCTGATTTTGTCAGAACCTACAACTCCAAGAGTGAGGAAGAAGGCAGTTTCGGTATTGGCTGGGATTTTAATATTGATGTCAGCAAAATCCTGATTCCGGCAGAGGGCTATTATCAGGTTGTTCTTCCGGACGGTTCCAACACGACTTTCAAAGATAACGGAAACGGCGGATTTGAATGCCTGAATGCACACAGCACAATGACAAAATCCGGTGATGAATATACAGTTACCAATGCCGCACAGTCACAGTATCATTTCAATTCCAATGGTGAACTGGATTGGGTCAAGGATGCAAATGGCAACCGTCTTTCCATCAACACTATTTCTGAAACACAGAAGCAGGTTGTGGATTCCACAGGAAGAACCTATACCATTACTTATGGCTATATTGGCGAACATAAGCGGATTACCAGTATTGCGGATGATGCTTCTGAAAGCAATCGTATTGTGACTTATGCTTATGATGACAATGCACAACTGATTTCTGCAACCAGTGTTTCAGGCGGTACAGAGTATTATGCTTATGATGTCAACGGCAGACTGTGCAGAATCACAAACTGCTATGATGAAGTTACTGACCAGATGGCGTACTATGATAATGGTTCTGTTGATTGGCTTATCAATGCCGCAGGACTGAAACAGGTGTATACTTACAACAGCAGTCAGCAGCAGACTGGTCTTGAGGAATACGATGGTGAAACACTTGTCAAGACTTTCACTTATGACTATGACGAAAAGTACGCTGTCAAGACAAATACTGTTGTAACGGACGGTCAGACTTATGAAGTAGATAAAATTACCTATAACATGGTGGACGGCGAAAACAAATACGATGAAATGTCCGAAAGTGTCGACATCATGGGGAATACAACAAAGTATGAACGTGATGCCAATGGTAATGTTACCAAAACAACCAATCCGGACGGCACTTACACACTGGCAAATTATAATGAGAAGAATATGCCAATCGCACAGGCAGATGAAAACGGAAATGTAACCATCAACGTATATGATGCTTCCGGTGTGAATGTGATTGCATCTTATCAGAGTCTTGCACCTGTAACTGATGTATATGCCGCAGTACAGAATCCTACTGTTTTTGATTACAGCAACAGTGCGGCAACTTATTACAGTTATTACAATGCTTCAGAAACAGGAAATATCGCTGGCCTTGTGCATACCATTACTGACCCTGAAGGATATGTAACAGAATATGTTTATGGCACAGATGGATACAGCAAAGGTCTGCCAGTTGAGAAAACTGTAAAAGACGGCAGTGAAGTTGTCAGCAAAGTTGAGTACGAATATAACTCTCAGCTTCAGGTGTCCAGAGAAACAACTCTGGTTGACATTGATAATAATACTGTAGCTGTCAAGGAATATGAATATGACAATTTCAATAATGTCACCAGAACCATTGATATGGGTACAGGCGATACCGCCGCTGTTACCATCGCTGATTATGACCTTCTGAGCAGAAAAACAGCAGAGTATGCTCCGAATTATTCTTCTGACCGCAGTCATGGCACGATTTACACTTACTATCCCAGTGGGGCAGTCAAGACACAGACAGATGCTGAGGGCAATACAACTTCTTTTGTGTATAATGCCTATGGCAATACTGTTTCCAAAACCAATCCGGATGGTACAGTCAATGTTACTGAATATGACGGACTGCAAAGAGAAAAAGCAACCTATTTCAAGGATAATGCTGATGCGTCAGGTCAGATTCTGACAACAACATCTTATCTGTTTGAAAATCATAACTTTGATTTGTATTTTGATACAGACAGCTATTATGGTGTTACCTATAAAGGACTCAGAACCACAAAAACTGCCTATATCACAGCCGCCAAGCAGGTTGTTACAGAAACACTTGCTGATTTCAGGGGCAATCCTGTCGAAGAAAAGACCAATGGCGAAATCAAGCGCACAAGCAATTATTATCAGAATGGTCAGCTTGCAAGACAAACAGATGCTCTCGGCAATGCTTCCAAGTATGAATACAAATGGCTGAATAAGCTGACAAAGACTTATATTCCGTTTGTTGACAATACTTACTCTGTCACGGAAAATTCCTATGATAAGAAAGGAAATGTCACAAAGGTTACACAGACAGTACAGAATCAGAATGATTCCGAAAATAAGTACAGCATTACTGAAAATCAGTATAATGCTCTCGGACTGCTGACACAGGTCACACTGAAAAGCAGTTTCTCCGATGAAGTAAATATCTCAAAATATTTCTACAATAACGCCGGAATCCAGACTAAGATGTATACAGGCTTGTCTTCGGAGAATGATGACACCTATTTGACAACAGAGTACACTTATGACCCGTGGATGCGCCTTGTCACAACAACTGACAGCACCGGCTATCATTCCGGTACAGTTACTTATGACCTGAACGGCAATGTACTGACCACAACTGATGCCAACGGCAATGTAACAACTAACACTTATGATGCACTCAACCGTGTTCTGACATCGAATTCTGTTCATCCGACTGATTCTTCCAAGAATGTCAGCAAATCAGTTACTTATGATAATATGGGCAGAATTACTCAGACTGTGAACAATGGCATCACAACAACTTATCAGTACGACAGCCTCGGCAGAAAATACACCGAGGGCGAATATGGCAATAATTATTCTGTGTTCAGAGGTTATTTCTACGAGGGTATTTCGCAGTATGTCAGCAGAGAACTGACAGGACAGGCACATCTGCTGCTGTATTCCACAAAGAATTATATCTATGATGACGAGATGCGTGTTTCTTCTGTCAAGGAATCTTACAGCGACATTACAGCTTACACCTATGATGCCAATGGCAACAAGCTGACGGAAACAATGGCAAACGGTGTTGTTTCTACTTATTCTTACAACAAGAATAACAAGGTAACAGGCATTGTAAATACTTCCGACAATTTAACTATTTCTGAGTATGAATATTCCTACTATTTAGATGGTTCTGATGCCTGCAAAAAGCGCATTGAAAATGGTGTAACGGAAGTAACTTCCTATGAGTATGATGGCCTGAAACGTCTGACACAGGAATCTGTCACAACAGGCAATAGCACAGACACTTATTCTTATGAATATGATGATTACGGCAACCGTGCCAAGATGACCGCAACGGGTTCGGCAAATTATACGACTGTCTATGATTATAATGATGCACAGGGAAATTATACTGCGCTGTTGCAGAAAGAAATCAAGACCAGTGCCGATGAAACACCTCTGCCAGAACAGGAAGTTACTCCTGAACAGACTGTCTACACTTATGATGCAAACGGCAGTCAGCTTACAAAGGTTACTGCTGAAAAGACTGAAACCAATACTTACAATGCGGCTAATCAGCTTGTTGCCTTTACAGACGGCGAAACAACTGCAAGCTATGCCTACAACTCAAACGGCCTGCGCATTGAGAAGATTGTGAATGGTCAGAGAATCAACCATGTCTGGGACGGCAGTCAGCAGATTGTTGCAGATATTGTCGACAGTGATTTCTATGAAGCACAGTGCTATATCCGTGGCACAAGCCTTGCGGCGGCTTATCACTTTACCGGTGGTGCAAAATCAGATTATACTTACTATGTACAGAATGCGCATGGTGATGTTGTAAACCTGACCGATGCAGATGGTGCTGTCACTAAGACATATCATTATGATGCATTTGGTGTGGAGCAGAATATCAATAATGCTGATACAAATGCTTTCCGTTACTGTGGTGAATATTATGACACTGAAACAGCGACAATCTATCTGAGAGCGAGATATTATAATCCCTGTTTAGGACGGTTTATCAGTCGCGATACATTTGAAGGACATTATAAGGATCCATTAAGTTTAAATAAATATATCTACTGTGCTAATAATTCTATTAAATTTACAGACCCGAATGGTCACGATTATTATTACTACTATGATAGTACGAATTATAATTCTTCCTCTACTGATTCTTTATTTACTTCTGCAATGTCAGATATAAAAAAATTAAAAGATAGCGGTGAAACGGTTCATGAATATCCAGTTTCTTCCGAATTTGATTTTACTAATTATTGGAATAATATGTCTGTAACAAAAAACGACTCTGTAATAATATACTCACATGGAAAAAATGATGCTGTACAATTTATGAATATCGATACATTAGATAAAAAAAGTATAGGTTATGTGTATTTGATAGCTTGCAATGCGGGACATCAGGACAATCCAAACAATCCAGGAAGTCAATTATTTAATTCTTCTGATATAAATGCTTTAGTGGCGTGTGATGGAACTATTGCCAGGGAGCATAATATAGCAATTAATTTTAATAATTTTACTATTGGACTTGGCAAGCTATTCAACTGTAAAAATCTTTCGGAAAAAGAGATTACAGATTATTTTACTTTGGAAACTTTAAACGATGAAGAATTTCAAGGATTTTGTATTAATAATAGAGAACCAATGGGATTTATGATGTATACTAAAAATGTTTTAGGTGATACTCAAGTCAAATCAATAGGCAAAGAGTTTAAAAATGTCTCAAAACTTATTAAAACCACTCAAAAGAAAGCAAGTAAATAATGGGTAAAAAAAATAAAATTAAAGTATTAATTATTATTTTAACAATCATAGTTGTTCTTTTTGGTGGATTAAAAAAACATGAAAAAATAAAATACATTTCACTAAACGAACTCGAAAAAATATGGAATATTTCTTTTTTAGATGATAATAACGGAATTATTGATTATTATTTGTTTCATGATAAGGATACACTTATCTATATCATATATCCCATTAGCAAGACTAAGATTCAAGAGAATGTACTCTATGAATATAAAGAGAACTATAATTCTGTCCCATCATCAAAAACTTACATTCAAAGAGATATAGATTTTTTACAGTCGTTGAATTTTTCACAAAATGAAATTATGTACTGTAACACAGAATTTATAACTTATAATATAAATAGTACATTAAGGGGTACTTCGATACGCATATATATCATAAAAATAGATGAATATAATTATAAAATCATGCTATCATCTATTTATCCTGAAAAAATAGAAATTAAATAATAATTTATAAATTTTATTTCAAATAAATCAATAGATACCGAATATGTACCTTATTTGTTTATACTCTATAGAGCAGGGATTTGACAAATTACTTTTTGTTTAAGCCATTGTCATATCCTGCTCTTTTTGTTTTTTGTGCAAACATTTTTTATTTACTTTCAAAGTAGATGGAATTTTCTATAATAGACGATTCGCATTTATTATTTTATATAGATATTAAAGCCGGCGCATTTGACATGTGCTGGCTTTTTTGTGTCCTTGCTCTTGAGAGAAAGGACTATACATGTTTCAATCCACTGAATGGCTGTGTCTGACAGCCAAATATCCATAAGCCTTTGTTTGATTCAGAATTACAAACCGAAATTCAAACGAACCAAACGGAGGTTACTATGGAAAAGAAATATTTCAAGTACAGCCAGAACCCTGAAACTGGCAAATACACAGAGATTACCGAGAACGAGTATCTTGAAGCAAGGGCAACCGGACAGCACTTCTTCATCTGCCTGAACAAGAACTTTTTTGAATGCTCACAGGAAGAATACCACGACTATTTTGTGAAGATGAATCATGCCTACAATTCCCAGAGGGATAAAAACGGCCGCAGAATCAAGCCGAAGTCCTATGATGAACTGGACGAGACAGGCTGGCTGGAAAGAAAAAGGAAAATTGAAAGTTAAAATTTAGAAAATTATATATTAATTAAAATTTTTACAGCATATTTTCATTAAAAAGACTTGACACACTTCAAAAAACGTGATATAATAGAAATTGGTTAAGTGTACCCTTTTTCAGATAAAAATAGATTGAATATATCAAAGCCGTCAGAGGTGAAAGCATCTCTGGCGGCTTTTTTTGTTATCTTTCAGAAAATTATCACAAGCATGGCAAAATCATACAGTATACTGGGAAAAGGTTCACTTTCAGAATCATGACAGATAAGAAAAAGACAAAACGGTGGGGGAATTTATCTGCCTGCCGGAAATAACACAATGCCTGACGGCACATTGATGAGGATACAGATGTCATTTTGCTTTTGCAGAAAGACAGGTATCAATTCTGATGCGTTTTTCAGGCTGACAGGGAGTCTGTGCTATGGCACGGACTCCCTTTTTCTGTGTCCTCACTCCGCTGTCAGGAGAAAGGACACAAACATGTTTTTTAATATAAAGTGGCTTGAAATCGCCACAAAGTATCCCTGACTCCTCCATTTGATTCATGAAAACCAAAAATCAAGAATTAAATGGAGGAAAAAATGATTTATTTCGAGTTTAACCGCACAGACGGAAAAGAAAAGTACATCCAGATGACCGAGAAAGCCTTTCAGCAGGCCGCAGCGGAGGGCGGCCGTTATTTTGTTATGTATGAAGAACAGGATAGTGAAGGCTATGTTCTGGAATGCACAGAACAGGAACTCAAAAAAATCCATAAAGAGAAGAATCACAGTGAGTACGCACAGAAGAATGCTGACGGCAGAAAAGTGATTCCGCTGTCTCTGGATACGGATGAAATTGATTGCTATGACAGTGTCAGCGACATCAGAAGTGTGTTTCACAATGGCGATACTGCACTGATGGATGAAGCGGTACTGAACCGAATTGAAAAGTCTGAAAAAATTGTACTTCTACGCAAGGCACTGGGACAGCTCACACCGGATGAACAGTATATCATTCAGGAAGTTTTTCAGAACAGCAGGACACGGAGCAGTCTGGCGAAAGAATTCGGGATTGCCAGAGAAACCATGAACCAGAAGTACCATAAAATTCTCCGTAAGCTGAGAAAATTGATGACGAATAAATAACACTTTGTACAACAAATGAATAAATTTATATTCCAATTCTGTATAAAAAGCTGATTTTACAGAAAATTTTTTAAAAATCACCTGACAAACGCTGTTTTTTTCGCCGTAACGTATGAGGGAGGTATAAGCAGTTTTCTGTTATCACCCTCATAATTTGAAAATTGAATAGCAGCACTCCAGTACGTCAGACCCTGGCGAGGGACACTGTCTTCCAGCCAAGCACCATGCGCAATGACCTCTGCACGGCATCGGCCGTGTTGTAATGTGTCGGACAGACAAAAGAGCGAGCGGCACACATGGAAATACGATCAGGACACCGCCAGTCCTGTGCGGCAACGAAAGCCGGGGGAAAGGTACTTCCGTAAAGAGCGGCTGAGCGGCATTGTAACCGCCTGAGATTAGAAATCTATGCAGACAGAGAGGACGCTGTCTGGCTGGAGTGTTCCTTTTGCCGGAGGGGGCAGATGCAAATCTGTCAGAGAATTTCCGTCACCTTCGATTGCAGCGGTATCATCCGCACGAAGGAAAGTGCTGTTATGGAGAATAACAGTGAAACTGCCCGGATGGGGTAGTGTGTGCAGAAATGCACAAATCAAGCAAAATGACAAGAATTATCGGGCTGTTCTGATGCAGTCAGGACAGCCCGTTACATAAAGGGAGGCGTGATAATGCGGAAACATCCGAAACGCGGAGATGTGTTCTTTATGGACTGTGGAGAAATTATCGGCTCGGAGCAGAGAGGAATCCGTCCTGTTGTGGTCATTCAGCAATGCGACTATTCCAGCAAGTGTGCTTATGCGCAGATGCGTTCCAGACTTCTGAGCGGAAATGACATTGTCATCTGCAATCACAACATGCTGACCGCACATCTGATAAAACAGCAGTCCGGAAAAAGTATCTTCAATTACGGCTTGTCTGTGCTGATTGTGGACGAGGCACATAATCTGGAAAGCCGGTTCCGTGAGGCCTTTACAGAATCATATGACAAAGGTGAAATCATACAATTGGTTAAGGATTGCGGCAAATCGAAAAAGAAAAATATCCTGAGCGTGACGCAGAAAACCATCAGTGATATTCAGACGTTATTTGAAATTTTCAAAGACCAGGTGCAGGAGCAGGAAAACAATCCTGACAGTGATACGGATATCTTCTATCTGGAACAGAACCCTATGATTCACAGGATACTGGCAAGAATCAAAAGCAATCTGACCAAAATCGAAGAAGAACACGAACTGACAGAGATTTATTATTTTCTGCGTGAAGTATATCATCACTCTGAGAAATCGAAATCCATTGTCTGGCTGGAGCATGAGCAGGAAATCCGGCTCTGTGTCTGCAAAAAGGATATCCGGAAAGAAATCTCAAAAATGCTCTACCAGATGGGCAGATGCACGATTCTGACCTCTGCCACGATTTCAAATCAGCAGGACGGCACACCTTACGAAAAATGCGGCTACTATCTGAACAGTATCGGCTTTCCGGAAATCGGGAAAGTATCCGAGCCGAAGAAATCGCCGTTTGATTATGACCATCACGCAATGCTGTACTGTTCAGCGGCTCTGCCATATCCAAGGCCGGAACTCCGGGAAGAATATCAAAGGGCATCTGTTCCCGAAATTGTGAGACTGTTAAAAATCACTGACGGAAAGACTCTGATTCTGTTCACAGCCAAATCTGATATGGAATATGTATATAAGAAACTCAGCAACATGAATCTGCCCTATCGGATTCTGATGCAGAGCAGAACTTCATCACAGGAGTACAGGCTTGACAAATTCAGAAATGACACAAATTCCGTGATTCTGGGGACGGGTACTTACTGGGAGGGCATCAACATTGAGGGTGAAAGTCTGTCACAGGTGATAATCTACAAACTGCCGTTTCCTGCGCCGAATCCGATTATTGATTATAAAATGTCATTAGTGGAGCATCCGGTCATGGAAGTTGCCGTTCCGGAAATGCTGACAAAGCTCCGTCAGGGTGCAGGACGGCTGATTCGTTCCGCCACAGACAAGGGCATTGTGTCAATTCTTGACCCAAGAATCAGCAGCCAGAGCAGAACAAGATACAAGCAGGCTGTCTTTGATTCTCTGCCAATAAAAAACAAAACAGAAAATATTGAAGAAATTCAGCATTTCTGGGATAAAATATCATCAGGAGGCGAAAGCATATGGAAAAATACGGACAGGCCGAATTTATGATATATCTTGTAAACCAGTTCATTGACCGGAACTGCGCTCATCTGACAGAAGAACAAAGAGAAAAAATCAAGCAGGAAAGCCATAAACGGATTTTTGAAAAATATCCGTCAGTCAGGGAACTGGAGCTTGCTGCATGATGGAATTTCTGATAGGATGCGTTGTCGGAGGAACAGTCGGCACAGTAGCCACATGTCTTTGTGCGGCCGCCGGACAGTCAGATAAACAGCTGAATCACACAGATTCTGAGCAGTAATTTTGTTGGGTTTGGTGATTCCAATTTCAAAGTTTTTATAGTATACTTGTTGCTGAAAGGAGTGAATTTGAATGGCAAAAGTAACAGTTATCAAAGCCGTATCACAGGAAAATCCGGGACAGAAACTCCGTGTGGCGGCCTATTGCAGGGTATCAAGTGATACTGACAGGCAGGCGAGTTCTTACCAGATACAGATGGAATATTACAGCCATAAATTTGAAAATTCTGAAACAGAAATGCTCGTGGATTTATACGCTGATGAGGGAATCAGCGGAACTTCAGCAAAAAAGCGCAGTGAATTCCAGCGCATGATGAAAGACTGCAGACATGGAAAAATTGACCGGATTTATACCAAATCGGTCAGCAGATTCGCAAGAAATACAAAAGAATGTCTGCAATATATCCGGGAGCTGAAACTGCTCGGAATCACAATCTGCTTTGAGAAAGAAAATCTTGATACGGCCAAAACTGCTGATGAGATGATGATTGCGGTCATGGCAGGGCTGGCGCAGGAAGAATCTGTTTCCATCTCCAAAAATATCAAATGGGCAGTCCGTAAACGAATGCAGAACGGGACTTATAAAGCTGTACTCCCGTATGGATTTATGTGGAATGAAGGAAAAATCGAGATTGTGGAGCAGGAAGCAGAAATTGTCCGTCAGATTTTCGCATGGTATCTCAGCGGATACGGTTCACAATTAATTATGGAAATGCTGAATGATGCACATATTCCTACCCGACAGAATAAGCGGTGGAGATTGCAGACAGTGCAGCGGATTCTTATCAATGAACGATATATGGGTGATGCCGTATTCCAGAAAAATTATCAAACAGATACAGTGCCGTTCATCAGGAAGAAAAATTGTGGAGAACTTCCCATGTACTATGTTTCCGGTGCGAATGAAGCCATTATCTCAAGAGAAGATTTTGAAACGGTGCAGAAACTTCATCAGTCAAAAAGCGACAAATCAAAATGGAAAAGCCGTGATTCTTCCTGCCCACTTGCCAGGAAAATCTGGTGTGCCTGCTGTGGTTCGGCGTACAGATTCAGACTTGAAAATCACATTGAAAAATGGGTATGTCTCACACATGACCAAAATTCGCAGAAATGCCGTATCAAAGCCATACCACAAGAGCAGATATATCAGATGTTCGTTGCCATGTTCAATAAACTTTACTATTATCATGAGAAAATTCTGTCACCGTTGCTGGAAGATCTGCATGAACTGAAACTGAACGGATTCCGGGAACATGCAGATATGATGGAAATCCAGAATGAAATCATTCAGCTGAAAGAAAAGATTCATGTACTGACCTCGCTGCGGACAAAGGGATTTCTCAGCAACGAAAAATGGCATGAACAGACTACAGAACTTAATCAGAAAATTATCCGGACGCAGAAAGAACTCAGAAAGAGAATGATTTCCGATGACGATGACGAAACCATCGAACAGATAGAAATGATTTCAGATTTTTTCAAAAGCCGCACCGGCATGATGACGGAATTTGAAGAGGAAGCATTCACATTTCTGGTTGAAAAAATAACCGCCGTCAATGAACATGAGCTGATATTCCATCTGCCCGGCGGTTTGAAATTTACTGAGCATTATCCACAGAATAAGGCCGAAAATTTTGTTGGGTATGATGAATAGATTTCAGCCGGATTTTATGGTATGCTGTTGATGAAAAGAGGTGATGATAATGGCCAGAAATATCAGACAGATTCCGTTCGGATACATGATGCAGAACGGAAAAATTGTGATAAATCCGGAGGAAGCCGCCGCAGTTGAGGAAATTTTCAGAGAGTATCTTGCCGGAAAGGGCATGAGAGCAATTGCTCTGCAAATGAAACTGCCGTACAGAAAGAACATGCCGACATGGAATTCCAGCATGGTCAAGCGGATTCTGGAAAATGAAAAATATATCGGAAATCACGGCTTCCCTGTACTTATCAGCAGTGAAGTGTTTGAAGCGGCAACTCAGAAAAAGAACGAAAAAAAGGCCGGGCGTGGTGTGATTGCTGAAGAATTTCAGAAAATCAGGGAGCTGACATTCTGCCGGGAATGCGGAAGGAAATTAATCCGCATCGGCGGCACTGTCCACACTGGAAAATGGAAATGTCTCAATCCGGAATGCAATAAATTTGATTTCCGGCTGACGGATACCACACTGACAGAAATCATCCTGCATATTCTGAATACTGTGATTGAAACTCCTGCTCTGCTGAATTCAGAGACTGAGGCAGTCACTTATTCACCGGATTCTGAAATTATCCGTCAGCAGAACGAAATCCGGCACATGACATCCGGTCTGTACATTAATGATGAACACATCAGAGCAGAACTGTTCCGGCTCGCTGAAATGAAATATGCCTGCTGTACATACAGCGATGCACCGCAGAAAACGGAATTCCTGAAAAATCTGCTGACTGATTATGAACAACTGAATACGCTTGATACTGGCTTACTGAAATCCTGTGTGAAACGGATAACAGTAAGCCATTCTGCTGTGATAGAACTCGAATTCATCAACGGCATAAAAATTCATCAATCTATCGGAAAGGAATGAAACACATGGGTACAGCACCTAACGTCAGGGTGATTCCGGCAAAACCCAAGGAAACAACAGCCGGAAATCCATATCATCAATTACGGGTTGCGGCATATTGTAGGGTCTCAACAACTTCAGAAGAGCAGCAGAACAGCTATGAAGTGCAGATGGAATACTACACGGATTACATCAATCAGAACAAGGAATGGACATTAGCCGGAATATTCGCAGACAGGGGAATTTCAGGAACGTCCACACTCAGACGAACAGCATTCAACCGCATGATACGCATGTGCCAGAAGAAAAGAATTGATTTGATTCTGTGCAAATCAGCAAGCAGATTCGCCAGAAATACGGTTGACTGTCTTGAATATGTCAGAATGCTCCGTCAACTGGGTGTGACGGTCATATTCGAGAAAGAGAACATCAACACCTCAAATATGGACAGTGA
>DJXC01000084.1 GCA_002449575.1 Ruminococcus sp. UBA7014 | reverse complement strand
ATTCTTGACGAAATGAAGAAAATCGATTGTTATCCTCTGATAAAGATTTCATTTGACGGAATCGGTCATCATGACTGGATGCGAAACCGCAAAGGTGCAGAACAAAAAACGCTTGATGCAATGAAGTTATGTATTAAAAATGGTTTTCGGGTTAAGGCACAGACGCAGGTTCACAGAAAAAATGTGGATTCCATGCTTCCAACTGCAAAAGTTCTGAATGATATGGGTGTTAAGGAAATGCGTATTATCCGGACAACGGAAGTTCCCCGCTGGACTGCCAATGCCGGAGATGCCTGCCTGACAATTCCTGAATATTATGAAAAGATGCTGAAATTTGCTCATGAATACACCAGTTCGGGCATGAAAATGGATATTGACATCTGGCAGTTCCTGCGGATTCATCCGAAAAACAGAAATTTCGATATTGTTCCGGTTTCTTGCACAGAAGGAACATACAGACCCACTTTTCCGGTATGCAGAGGAAACAGAGGCATGATTGCCGTGACTTCTTCCGGAGAGGTTGTGCCATGTATGCAAATGTCCGGTTATCTGATGGAACTCGGCATTCATTTCGGGAATCTGCATGAAACAGCTCTGAAAGAAATTATCCAGTCCGGAACATATCTTGATAATATCTGTGCAACCGTCGGAGATTTGAGAGAAAAAACAAAAAAATGTGCTGAATGTCGTTATTTTGAACAGTGTACAGGCGGTTGCCGTGCATTGGGGCTGCTGTATTCCGGTAAAAGAAAAGATTTCAGCGGAGAAGATATTACAAAATGTACGTTTTTTGAAAATGGCTGGTATGAAAAAGTAACCGAAACTCTTTCAGAGTGGAAAACACCTCGTACTATAAATTGATAAGAAAGAAGATGTTATATTATGAAAGTTACAATGAACAGAAACGGAAATGAACTGATAGTTTCTTTGGAAGGCAGGCTGGATACGCTCACTTCTCCCGAACTGGAAGAACAACTTGAACCGGCTCTTGACGGAGTAGAAAAACTCGTCTTTGATTTGGCTGAACTGAAATACATTTCCAGTGCCGGACTTCGTGTCCTCCTGACTGCGATGCAGGTCATGGAAGAACAGGGTGAAATGATTGTAAAGAATGTCACCAGTGAAGTCATGGAGATTTTTGAAGTAACAGGATTTATTGATGACCTGAATATTGAATAAGGAGTAATGAACATGAAGGAACTGGATATTCTGGCAGTCAAGGAAAATCTTCCGGAAGTGCTTGCATTTATTGACAGTCAGCTGGAAGAGCTGAACTGCGGAATAAAAATCATTACACAGGTAGATGTTGCCAGTTGAGGAAATTTTTGTCAATATTTCAAGTTATGCATACAATCCTGAAACAGGACCAGCTACTATCAGAGCTGGTATTACAGAAGAACCGCTTTCTGTTATCATCAGTTTTATTGATAACGGAAAGCAGTATGACCCGCTTGCCAAACCTGACCCGAATGTGAAAATTCCCCTTAAAGAACGCAAAAAAGGCGGTCTGGGAATCTTCATGGTCAAGAAAACAATGGATGATGTATCTTACGAGTATAAAGACGGACAGAATATTCTGACAATCATAAAAACTATCAGCTAAAGGGGGATACATATGGCAGAACGGCAGAAAAACAACATTTTCCGTCAAAAATCACTGGAAACGATTTCTTCACCGGAACAGCTGACCGATTATCTCCGTGTGACAAATCCAAGTATCTGGGTGATTCTTGCGGCTGTCATTCTTCTTTTAGGTGGTCTGTTCGCATGGAGTACAGTAGGAAATCTGGAAACTATCGCAAACGGTACAGCAGTTGTCGAAAACGGCACAGCACAGATTATGCTCATTGATACCAATAAAGGCACAGTATCATCTGGCATGACAGTCCGCATCGGTTCGGAAGAATCTGAAATTTCTATCACAGAACAGGACGAATATGGCAGATTGATTGCCTATGCTCCTGTATCTGTAACAGACGGAAAATATGATGTGAAAGTCGTAACAGAAAGCATTACTCCTATCAGTTTCCTGCTCAGCTGAAAGGAGATTCACAATGGCAGAAAAGAAAATCAAGCCGACGATTACCAAAGGCGTGGCAAAAGTTCCGGTTATCATGCAGTTAGAAGCTCTTGAATGCGGAGCAGCTTCTCTGGCAATGGTGATGGCTTATTATGGAAAATGGATTCCATTGGAACAGGTTCGTTCTGACTGCGGTGTGTCCCGTGACGGCTCAAATGCGAAAAATATCTATAAAGCTGCTGAAAGTTATGGTTTCAAAGTGGAAGCCTTCCGCCGTTCACCGGAAAGCATCAGAGAAAAGGGGAAATTTCCTTGTATTATCCATTGGAATTTCAATCATTTTGTCATGCTTGACGGTTTCAAGGGAAAATATGCCTGTATCAATGACCCTGCAAAGGGGTTTATCAAAGTCACGATGGAGGAGTTCGACAAGGCTTTTACAGGCGTGACTATCATACCAACTCCAAGTGAAAAATTTGTACCAAGCGGAAAAAGAAAGAGTACGCTCGAGTTTGCAAAAAGTCGTCTTAGTGGGGCAGGTGTGGCAGTTGCCTTTGTCATGCTGACAACAGTCATTTCTTCCTTATTCGGCATTATCAATCCGGTCATGTCCAAAATCTTCATGGACAGACTGCTGACAGGTCAGAATCGTGAATGGCTGATGCCCTTTATCGGCGTGATGGCAGGTCTTGCTGTTATTCAGTTGGTTGTTGCATGGGTGCAGGCAATTTATAATCTGAAAATCAACGGCAAAATGTCCGTTATCGGCAGTACCACTTATATGTGAAAAGTCCTGCAAATGCCGATGGAATTTTTCTCACAGCGTATGGCAGGCGACATTCAGTCCAGACAGAGAACAAATGCAAGTATCGCAAGTACGCTTGTGAATACATTCGCACCATTACTGCTGAATACTGTCATGATGATATTTTATCTTGTGCTGATGCTCAAACAAAGTCTGCTTCTGACAGCTATCGGAATCAGTACGCTTGTATTAAATATTTTCATGTCCAGAATGATTTCTGAAAAGCGTGTCAATATCACGAGAGTGATGCAGAGAGATACAGCAAAATTATCTTCTACGACTGTCGCCGGAATCGAAATGATTGAAACTATCAAAGCCAGCGGTGCGGAAAACGGATTTTTCCAGAAATGGGCAGGCTATCAGGCTTCTGTCAATGCACAGACTGTGAAATCTGCAAAGATGAACAATTATCTTGGCATGATACCGTCATTTTTCTCGACGTTTGCGAATTATGCAGTCATGGTGATGGGTATCTGGTTCGTCATGAACGGAAAGTTTACTCTCGGTGCATTGCAGATGTTTCAAGGATTTTTAGGCTCTTTCATGTCACCGGCAATGACGCTTGTCAGTGCAGGACAGACCATTCAGGAAATGCGTACCCAGATGGAGCGTGTCGAAGATGTTATGCAGTATCCGTCAGATACGAATGTTGTCAATGTTATTTTTTCAGAAGAGAAACTCAAAAAGCTCAAAGGAAATGTTGAACTGAAACATGTGACTTTTGGCTATTCCAAACTTGCTGACCCGCTGATTAAAGATTTCTCCATGACAATGACCCCCGGCAGCAGAGTGGCATTTGTCGGAACTTCCGGCTGCGGAAAATCGACACTTTCAAAGCTGATTTCCGGTTTATACAATCCGTGGGAAGGTGAAATTCTCTTTGACGGAAAGCCACGTTCTGAAATCAACCGTGCAGTCATGACAGGTTCGATTGCAGTCGTTGACCAAGATATTACCCTATTTGAGGGAACAATTGCTGATAATATCAAGATGTGGGACGAAT
>DJXC01000198.1 GCA_002449575.1 Ruminococcus sp. UBA7014 | reverse complement strand
CAGAAGAACCTGTATCCGAAACAGATAACGTGGATGAACCGGATACTGAACCTGAACCGGATACTGATGTTGAACCCTCTGACCCAGTTGTTCCAGTTGGTGACTACTACGCTACATGGCAGATTGGTAATGCAAGTGCTTACCAAGGTTCAACCGGTATCAAGATTCCAGTTTCTGTAGAAGGTGACGCACCTGACCTGACACTGAACTCCTTCAAGTTCGGTATTGATATTCAGGACGGACCGACTTATACCGGCTTCACATGGGGTACTGCTTATAACCTGATGTCTGAATTGTCTAATGAAACAGCTCCGCTCAGATTTGCAGGTACTGCTGCCGCTGGTACAGGCGTAGAAGCTGCAAATGGTTCTAGCGTAATTTACCTGACATTCGATATTCCAGAAACACTCGACCCCGGCAGATATGCTATCAGCTTCAATGAAGACAATCATGTAGAAGCTATCAGAGTAGATACCGCAGTTGTTAATATTAACGAAATTAATGGTTATATCGACGTATTGCCTGCTGGTGTAACAGTAGATACTGTAGAATATCAATATAATGTAGTCGGCAAGAGCAAGTTCTACTTTGCACATGACACAAGAGCATTCGATATGAATGACCTGCTGTCCATGGCTACTCTGAAAAGACGTGAAATCCGCAGCGACGGTTCTATGAGTGACTGGACAATTGCAAACAGCATTGAAGGTCTGGAATTCAAGCTTAAGGATGACACAATGACCAATCCGAAGGCTGTCTATGATGCAACTATTCTCCCGACAGTTAAGGATGATGATACAACCAGAAACGCTTACTTTAGAAGAACTCTGGAATTCACTCTGACGGATGCAAATGCTCCGGAAGGTACAGCTATCAAGTTTGTAGATGCTGACGGCAATGAAACAGCTGCTGTAACAGGTAATGTTTATATTGGCGTTAAGGGCGATACTTCCTTGAGTGGTATTGTTAATGCATATGATGCATCTATCGTTCTGAAATATGCTGCTGATGCCGGTGCTGGTCTGAACAGCACGCTGTTAGACCTCAGTGAAGTACCCGCAGATGAAAGAACAGATACTCCTGATGAACTCGAAGCATTCGTTTACTTCCTGAGTGACGTTGACCAGGAATCTGAAGACAATGGTCAGTATGATTCCCTCGGCAACTATATTGGTGATGTAACTTACCTGAATGCTGCTGATGCTTCCTTTATCCTCGTATATGCTGCACAGGCTGGTGCTGGTCTTGAACCTGACTGGTATGAAATCCTGCCTGAACCGCTGCCGAAGTATACCAAGGCTATCGGTCGTGCAAACGGCGGTGTAAACGACAAGAACTAATCTGTATTTCTTACAGATGCAAATAAAGAACCTCCCGTTTCGGGAGGTTCTTTTTGTATGGAATATAAAAAATCCGCAGTGTTGAAAATGCTGCGGATTTTTAAGATTCAGGAATTTTTTTCCGGCATTACAGCACGGAGAATTTCATGATAAACAGCAGAAGGATTCATCAGAATTTTATCTCCCAGAAGCCGTGCCTGATATTCATCAGGTGTAAAGAGAGTCAGTTCCAGAAGTGTCAGTTCATGGTCGATAATCTGTACATGCAGATGACAGCCTTGTTTCAGAGGCTCATAGGAAAGCTTGACTTGTTCTTCATTTTTTCGTCGCTGTACAGCGGCTTTGGCAATACGGAAAAGATGGTCACGAATGGATTTTCCTGTCAGAGATTGCAATCGTCCGGCAGTATTTTCACCTTTTGGGGTGAGAGTATAATATTTTCTGCCGCTTTTCTGTTCGCAGGAAACGAGACTGGTTTCTTCCATTGTCTGTAAAGCATCCTGAAATGTGAAATAATTGATGATGCTGCTTGTAACAGCAATATCATAAAGCAAATCGGAATCCAATGGTTGAGACATCTCCTGTAAAACACAGCAAAGCAGAATATTTGCTGTGACGGGGTCGGTAATTGTCCTGTCAGCAAATTCAGAAATTTTGTATAAATTTTCGTTGCGCATAATATCCTGCCTTTCAGGGAAATCAGCAGAAATGTGGATAGTCCAGCATATGGGAGAGCAGCGCAATATTGACAGCGGCTTCCACACAGGGAACAAGTTTAGGAAGAATACAGGATTCCGGCGCAGTCACCGGAGGCAGAGTTTCACGTTCCAGACTCGAAAGATTAACAGTTTCCTGTGCTTTTCCGATAGCTGCCGGAGGACGGAATGCAGCTTTCAGTACAATAGGCATACCAGAAGAAATGCCGCCCAGAATTCCGCCGTGCATATTGGAAGAAGTACGGATATGTCCGTGATTATCAACATAATAGCTGTCATTGCATTGGCTGCCGGTCATTTCAGTGACATCAAAACCAGCACCAAATTCCAGACCACGGATATCCGGCAGAGAAAAGAGAAGCTGTGCAATGGTATTTTCCAGACCGTTGAAGACCGGAGAACCAATTCCGGCAGGCACATTGACAGAAACACATTCTATCGCACCGCCAAGCGTTTCACCGCCTTCTGCTGCGGCTTGAATATCAGCCTGCATTTTTTCGCCCTGTGCATTCTGAATCACAGGAAATTTTTTATAACGTACAGCAAGGATATCTTCTTTGGTAACTGAAACATGATTGAAATGTCTGTCATGAATGCCGTGAACTTCTTCAATATGTGCACCGGTATAGATACCTCGTCTTTCAAGAATCTGACCGCATATTGCACCTGCAAAACACAGGGAGGCAGTCATGGAGGAGAAAATATGTCCGCCGTCCCGGATGTCATTAAAGCCTTTATAGCGAAGTGTTCCGGTATAATCGGCATGACCTGGACGGGGTAGTCGGTTGATTTGTGAAAAATCCGGTGTGGGAGTGCTGGTATTCTGAATAAAGGCACAAAGGGGTGAGCCTGTTGTCCGGTTATTGAGAATGCCGGACATGACCTGACTCAGCACAGGTCTGCCGTCTGCATCCATGCTGTGGCGTTCCATGAATTGTGAAATCTGATTCGTATCAATATATTCACCCGGCGGCAGATTATCAATTGTAATGCCGATTGCTGGTCCTTGCGTTTCGCCGAAGACGGAAACGGAAATTCTGTTATTCCAGATTGATGACATTGGTAATTCCTCCTAGTTTCTGATAATCCTCGAAAAATGCAGGATAAGATTTTTCTACACACTCTGCCCCTTTGATAATCACAGGTTCAGAGGCTCTGGAAGCGGCTATAGCAGCACACATAGCGATTCTATGGTCGCCTGCGCTCTCTACAGTGCCGCCATGCAAAGGAGCAGGTTGGATTTCTAGACCGTCCGGAAGAATTCGGACATTGCCGCCAAGTGCATTCAGCATAGCAGCAGTAGTTTCCAGACGGTTGCTTTCTTTCAGACAGAGCCGCTGTGCATTGCAGATGATAGTAGGCTTTTCGCTGAAAGTCGCCAGTACTGCCAGAATTGGCACTAAATCAGGAATGTCTTTTGCATCAATCAGAAACTTGTCCTGTTTTTCATTTTTCTGATAGCAGATTTTTTCAATCAGTTCCACAATTTTCCGGTCGCCTTGTACAGATTTTTCCGGAATATTTTCCAGAATAATCTGGTTGCCGATGGCGTTAGCAACATAGAAGAAGGCTGCCTGTGAGAAATCGCCCTCCACATGCAGATTTTTTGCATGATAGTGCTGACTGCCGAAAATATGCCAGCCCGTTTCGAATTCTTTCACACTGATGCCGAATTTTTCCATGCAGTTGGTTGTCATATCGGCATAAGGACGAGACTCCAGAGTAGAAGTCAGACTGATTTCAGAATCTTCATGCAGAAGCGGCAGAGCCAGCAAAAGTCCTGTTACAAACTGAGAAGAAATATCACCTTCCAGTTCAAATTTACCATTTTGGAGCTGTCCGCTGATGGTGAAAGGCATGGTGTTCCGGTAATTATGAAAATCAATGCCTTTTTGGGAAAGTTCACGAAGATAGGGGGTGATAGGACGCTGAGGCAGACGTCCCTGACCAGTAAATGTGGTTTCAATGCCTAAAGCAGCAGCAACTGGAATCAGGAAACGAAGTGTCGAGCCGCTTTCACAGCAGTCTGCCAGAGCCGTTGCCGGACGTTCCTGAATGCCAGTAACAGAAACAGTATTGCCGTTTCTGTCGAATTTTGCGCCGAGAGCCTGCATAACAGCAATCGTTGCTTCAATATCTTTGGAAAAACTGATGCCGGAAATCTGTGAAACACCCTTGCTGAGTGCAGCACAAATCAGCATTCTGTGAGCCATGCTTTTGGAAGAAGGAATGCTGACAGTTCCCATCAGTTTATGAGGCTGAATTTGTATATTCATAGGGATATCCTTTCAAAAATCAGTCGGTGGAAAAGAGATTCCGGAATTCTGTGAGAGAAGTACTGCGGATTTCTGCTTTCCCGATAGGGTCGCATACAATATAGCGCAGCTTTGCACCGGTGCGTTTTTTATCATTACCACACAGAGAAGCAAGTTTCTGTATGGAAACAGGTACACCAAAAGGCAGATGATAGCGTTCCACACAGGATTTGAGTTCCTGATATTCCTGTGTAGAATTGCAGTATTTAGTCATCAGGCACATGCCTGCCGCAACTGCACAGCCATGAGTATATGTTTGATAGTGATAATAGGCTTCAATCGCATGTCCGAGCGTATGACCGAAATTCAGAATCATGCGGAGTCCTGTATCCAGTTCATCTTCTGCAACGACAT
>DJXC01000124.1 GCA_002449575.1 Ruminococcus sp. UBA7014 | reverse complement strand
CTTTTTGTTCCGATGGAAATCATCAGCGGCTTGATATTTGTCAGAACATGAACAGCAATAGAAACGACAAGCAGAATCTGAGAAATTAATTGCAGAATTCCAAAATAGCTTAATCTGTAGACACCATTTTCATCTTTCCCAAGAAAAATCAGCACATGAAACAGGATAAAAATCATAATCGCAAAACCGCTGGAACGTCTGAGCCAGAATAATTTATTTTCTTTATAGTAAGATACCCCTGATTTTTTACAGGCTTTAAGCGTATCTGCTGTAAGTTTACAGCCGATTATGACATGAATCATAATAAGTACGAGCATAAGCCATGCAACAGCCTGCATCATAACTGAACCCCCGGAGAGAATTCCGGAAAGCTGAAAACTTCCGGCAATTGCATGAACCAGAAACAGAGCCAGTATGCCCATACTTAATACAGCATTGCATTTTCTCATGATTCTGCCCCCTGTACCTGAATGATTTCGATATTCTGCATATGTGAAAGTGCATCTGCATGATAAACATCAGCAAATTCCTGAGACATCACAAGAATATCAAATTTCTGATGTTCCGCTTTGGAGAGCATCAGTGTCGCATCTTCGGACTTGATTTCGCACTGATGTTCCGGCAGACGGGACTGATAATTTTCAGCAAGTGTCCGGGCATTGCTATCGCCGGAAGCAACAGAGCAGACAATATCTTCAAAGATTAAGTCAATTTCTTTGCCGGAAAAGAAATCACGCCAGATTTCAAGAGCTTCGGCATCAGTATGCTTTTCCAGATTGATGAATACCAGATATGCGCCGGAAGGCTTATCTACAATAACGGAAGCACTGGAAACAGCATCAGGGTCACTGCTCAGAAGTGCCTGACAGTAATCTGTCCGGAGAAATGGCACACCAAGCAGAAGAAATAACACCAGCATGTCACATAAAATATGTCTGATAATTTTCATAAGCATCAGTTTTCTGCTTGTTTGAGGGCTTCGCCGACAGCTTCTTTAAATTCATTATAGTTGACAGTTGCGCCGCTGATGGCATCCACTTCCTTGATACTGCCTTTTTCGACAAGCTGGGCGGCATACTTGTCACAGGCGGCTAAGGCTTTCTGCGCCTTGTTATAGAAATCCTTGTTTGCAATTTCTCCGTTTTCCTTGCCATATTCAGAATCTTTCAGACTGCCGTCAAGTTCATAGGTTTTAAAATCACAAGCAGTAATTGCACCGCCAGAGATAGTTAATTCAACAACACCATAACCATTTCCGGCAGTAGAGTCATCTTCATCATTGACATATTCCTGACTTTGTGCCTTATAAGTGCCATCAGCATAACTTTTGCTGCCGCAGGCAGTCAGACTGCAAGCAGAAACTGCACATAAGATACAGCATAATAATTTACTTGTTTTCATTGGCATGTTCCTCCGCCTGAATTTCTTCCTCAGATTTGAGGTCATTTTTGGTGACATGAGTCCCTTCTTCATCGAAATGAATTTTTCCGGTAAAATTTTTGTTCTGCACTTCCTTGACAACTCTGCCGTTTCTGAGAACAACAGTTCTCTGGGCGACTTCAGCAACTTCGGGGTCATGCGTGACGACAATCAGAGTTGTGCCTTCATTATGCAGCTTATGAAAGAGGTCAACAACAATTTCTTCATTGGCCTCGTCAAGGTTTCCGGTAGGTTCATCAGCTAAGATAATTTCCGGATAGTTGATTAATGCTCTTGCGACACAAACTCTCTGCTGTTCACCGCCGGAAAGCTGACTTGGCAGATGTTTGGCACGGTCAGCGAGTCCGACACGGTCAAGAGCTTCAAGAGCTTCTTTTTCATCCGGAAGGCTGTGATAATACTGGGCGAGCATGACATTTTCCACAGCAGTCAGATAGTTGACAAGATGGAACTGCTGAAAAATCAGACCGATTTTATCTCTGCGGATAGTAGTTAAATTTTTGGCACTTTCTTTGGCAATATCCACACCGTCAAGCAAAACTTCACCTTTGCTGGGCTTATCCATACAGCCGATAATATTCATCATGGTACTTTTCCCCGAACCGGAAGGGCCCATAATAGAAACCCATTCGCCCTTTTCCACTTTCATATTGACATTATCAAGGGCGTGTAATTCGCCATAAATTTTATAGATATTTTTTAATTCTAATAAGCTCATAATAAAACACCTCTTTTATTCGCCTTTGAGTACCAGTGCCGGGTCAACTTCAGTTGCACTCCGGATAGGCATCAGACTGGATAAACCTGTCACAAGCACAGAAACCAGAATTGTCACGGGGACGAGAGCAGGCATAAATGAAATCGAACTGCTGAACACATGAATGCTGACTTGCTGTGCAAAGAGAAAGCCGAGTACAGAACCCAGTACACCGCCCAGACCGCCAAGCAGCATACTTTCACCAAGAAATTCCTTGACGATACTGCTGTCAGAAGCTCCAATCGCCTTTCTTAAACCAATTTCTTTCCTTCGTTCTGTCACAACAGCAGTCATAGTAGTTGCTACACAAATCATGGTCAAAGCCAGAACAACAATAGTGACTAACAGGACAAGAGCCTGTAATTTTGTTAATACAGTCGTTTCAGAAGCAGTGACACGCTTGACAAGCCTTGCATTTACAGCAGAGACAGAACTGCTGATTTTATCAGCATAGCCGGAAAGTTCGTCAGAAGCTGCGGAAATGCTGAGTTCAGCGACATCAACAGTACCTTTTTCGCCTGTAAGTTCTTCCAAATCGGAAAGCGAAATATAAAGATAATCTTCTTCTGAACCACCGGTATCAAGAATTCCGGTGATTTTAAAATCTATGATATTATCCAGAACAGTTTCATCACCAGAAGCAACTTCTGCCGGCGTATAGCTGACTTCGAGTGTTTCGCCAATTTTCAGGTTAAAAGATTCTGCGATACCTGCACCGACAAGAATCTGACCGGAAGCAGAAGCCCATTCGCCTTCCACATGCCAGTAAGGACTTGTTGCCTGTGCGCCTTTCATATCTGTACCGGCAATCACGACCGGACTTTCATGAATTCTGACATTTTCATAACGGTAAGGCGCAACACCGACAAGCTTGTCGGAAGCAATAAGAGCTGCACCCTGCTGAACGTCTTCGAGCGTAAATGCATCATCAGCAGCGGTAAAAATCATATTCGCACCGTAATTGCGGAACTGTGCGCCCATCTGCCGGGGAACGTCATAATAGATAGTTACCAGACCAGAAAGAACTGTTGCACCAATCGCAATAGAAAGCAGAGCGACTAACATTCTGGAACGCCGTCTCATCAGAGAAGCTGTAATCATACGAAAATACATTTGCCTTTTTTTCATGATGAAATCCCTCCCTTAATGACCGCCGTGAAGTACTTCTGCCGGACGGAGTCTTAACAGCATTCTGATAGCCGGGATACTTCCGGCAAGTGTAACAAGTATTACCAGAATTGCAACAATTGGAATGACTACGGGTTTCATAGAAATTGCCGAGCCGAATACCGTATGTCCGATAATTTGGGCAAATCCGAATCCAGCGAAAAATCCGATAATGCCGCCGAAAATTGCCGTAATAAAAATTTCTGTCAGAACAAGTCCGGAAATTGCGCCATTCTGTGCGCCGATGGCTTTCATCAGACCAATTTCGCTGCTGCGTTCCATTACACTGGCGGTTACCAGATTACAGATACCCAGAGCCGCACCAACCATACTGAGAATAGTAATTAAAATCATCAGGAGCTGTGTTTTTTCCATAATAGCACCTTCGGAGTCAGCAACCTGCCGAACCGGAGAAGCAACTGAATCTGTAATGACTTCCTGAATCTGATAGCAGATAGAACTTGCATAAGCCGTACAGTACCAGATTTCATACTGACTGACAGTTAAAGATTTCGGGTCTTTGGCAGCACGTTCAGCGAGTTCATTATCGGGGGTAGTCAGTGCGCTGACTTCGATACTGTCAATACAGCCGTCAAGATTAGCAAGAGCCTGTACTGCATTGAGCGGGGCGAAAATCTGGTCATCTTCTTCGCCGCTGGCATCAAAAATTCCGGCAATACGGAAATTTTGCTCACCGTCAGAACCTTTGATATGAATTGTATCCCCAACAGAAAGATTTAATTTTTTTGCAAGAGCTGTACCGAGCATAGCGGAATTTTCAGCATTTCCGGACTGTTCATTCAGCCATTCTCCGGATTCGATTTCCCACCAGCTTCGCAGGCTTGCAATACCGGCATCAAGCTGTTCTCCTGTAGGGAGTTCCATATGATGATTGAACCAGCTGCCGACAACAGTAATTTCAGAGCCGTCATCAATTGTGCCGCTGACTGTCACAAATGGTGCATAATCGACAATATTAAATGCCCAGAAGATAGTTTTAATCTTGCCAAGTTCATCTTCACGGAGATATGCACCTGTCCCCTCTTCTCCTTCGACTTCATACAATTCATTAAGGACAGAAGCAGATTTTGGTACAACTGTGATATTTGCACCATAAGTTTTCAGCTCCTGATTGACTTTATCACCGACATCAAACATTACACTGAGCATAGCTGCTGCCAGCGATGCACCGAGAGCGATAGTAAATGCAATCATAATCATTTTTTTCCACTGCCGGAGCAACGTGCCTTTTATCATTCTGAAAAACATTAAAAACTGCTCCTTTCTTATTTAAATTCTTTCTCGAATTCGGTAAGACCGTCTACAGGAACAAGAATTTTTCCGTTTTCGATAGTATAGGGAATGACAATAGGATTACAGCCGCCTTTAAAGCCAATCGTGTTAATATTCATCACAACATCGCAGAGATTGCAGACGACCTGACCGTCTTTTTCATAGTAACCAGTTTCACCGCAGATATCACAGGCATCCAGACCAATTCCGTAAGAAGAAGAATTCGGCTTCTTAATGACAATAAATCTGATAGCAATATGATTATCTGTTGTATAAGCGAAACGGTGCAGATGACCATCTTCGACCTGTTCAAAGCTGATTTCCACATTACCATCCACAACAGGAGCATCTTCTACCGGAGAGAGTTCTACTTCACGGTTAGCAATGGCTTTCAGTTCCGTCAGATTGACGACACTCAACAGAAGGCAGGCGAAAACCATGCCTGCCCATCTTTTATTGACAAGCCATTTCTTGAGAATTTTTCTTTTTTCAGCAGGTGTGCGGTAAGGTTCATTGACATGTCTGCTTTGCATCCAGATAAGAACAGGAATGATAACCGTCACAATTATCATACCAAAAATAAACCAGTTATCATGATTGGAGGAGAACTGTGCAATTTTGAACAGTGAAAAATCGCCGAATAATTTATGATTCTGAATCATTTTTTTTGTCAGCATAATACTTAAACATCTGGTCAGCTGACGAATCCCATTTACCCCCAGTGCAAGACTAAGCATCAGCATCATTTGTCCGGAACTGAGACGAACCAGACCTTTTCCGGCAGAAAGTCCGGCTAAAAAGACAAGAATCACACCAAATACAATACCGATAAACTTAAAAATAAAAGTAGTGGAAAGTACAGATTTTTCTACCAGCAGAATGGAATACGGATAAACAAGTACATCTGGTACAGCATAAGTCAAAGTAATCATCATAATCAGACAGAGCAGAAAACAGGCTGCCCATTGACTGACTTGTTTCAGGGGTTTCCGGAGTGCAGAGAAAATCCAGAACAATAACAATGCACCGATTGCAATAAAGAACAGAATCATAACAATTTCATTCCATTTGGAAGAAGTCAGCATTTTTGTACCGTTTTTGAGATAAGCGACTGTTCCTGCACCGACAAGCCCGGCAAACAGACCAATCAAGGCAAAAACTTTTCCTTTTTTGCCGAATCCGGAATTAAGGAAGAAATAAAGCAGTCCTGTCAGAAGTGCAGCAGAAAGCAGGGCTTCAGTAGTATCTACAAAATATTTGAGCATGGAAAGACCTCCTTTTTTTCAGATTATTAAAAACGCACAAGTGCGCCGTGCAGGACACGGCGCATTTTGATTGTATATAGTATGGTGAAAATTACCATTCCTGCGGAATATATTCCCAGCCTTCATAAGTAACGGTCAGATTACCATCCTTGAAGTAATCATCAAATGTTCCGCCAGGGCCTGTTTCAGAGTCGATATGCAGCAGATAGCCATTTTCTTCCGGACT
>DJXC01000123.1:3345-6480 GCA_002449575.1 Ruminococcus sp. UBA7014 | reverse complement strand
TAAAGTCTTTTTGCAGCGCAGCTTACTGACTTTACAGATGAACTGAGGATTTTTCTGTACGCTGTTACCGGGTAGCTTTCTGAATTGCTTCCAGAATTTCGGGATAATACCAGGAACAGTCAGAACGGTTGAAAATACCATAGCTGCCTTCTCCTTCGGGAGTATTGTTATCCCAGATAAAGCAGGGAATGCCACGTTCAGCAGCAGCTTCCAGATAATACTGATAATAAGCAGCACGGTCAGCAGGATTATTTTTATTTTCTGCGCCGAATTCTCCGATAATAACAGGGATACCCTTATCTACAAATTTATTTTTGAGCAGGTCAAATTCATAGTCCAGTTCAGCCCGGTCAAAATTTGTGAATTCTGATACATCCTGAAATTCATAGCTTGTAAATTTCCATGGTGCATAGTGATGCAGGGAAAGAATCAGATTATCATCATCCGGAATGACAAGTCCGTTCAGGGCGTTTTCGTTGACAGAAGCCGCCTGTGTGGTGATAACAAGTGTTCTCATGCCGTTATTGCCGCCGGAATGCCGGATAGTATCGACAAAAGCCTGTAACAGATGATTGATAACATCACGTTCTTCAGCAGTGCCGCCTGTCCATTCGTCATCACTTCCGACAATGCGTGGTTCGTTCAGCCCCTCAAACAGTAATTTGGTATCATAATTTTTGAATCGTTCTGCAATCTGTGTCCAGATTTTTACATATTTTTCCGTGACTTCTTCTTCTTTGTAGTAAATAGGAGTCAGCCATGTATAATCATCATGGTGCATATTCAGGATAGTATACAGATTATCGTCAATTGCATAATCCACAACTTGCTGTACACGTTTGAGCCAGACAGAGTCAATATTCCCTTCATTGTCTACATGGTCAGTCCACGAAACTGGAATCCGGATAGCATTAAATCCGGCATTTTTAACAGTATCTATCATCTGTTTGGTGGTTTTGGGGTTGCCCCATGCCGTTTCAAAATCAGCAACGCTCCAGGTAATATCATAGCAGTCAAGAGAATTTCCAAGATTCCAGCCGACTTTAATATTTTTGACAATTTTCTGTGCATCATCATTCTGGTAAGCAACCTGAATTTCTTCTGCATCAGAAAGACTGCCGGGCTGACCGCCAGAACCATAGCTATATTTGACAGTTACTTTGTCAAGTGAGATATCCGGGCATTCACTCCAGAAATAATCAAATTCCAGCTCAGTATCCTGTGGAATACTTTCTTTCAGTGTATCTGGTATGAGCCATGTCAGGCTGAGTGTATCGCTGTCAGTGAACTGTGAAAAAGTTTCACTTTCGTACCAGTCATCCGCACCAGTGCGGAGACGGAAACCACTGTTGAATTTTCCGAATGCTGAACCGGCACTGACATCTACTGTAATCGCCTGCGGAATGCCGTCTTCCTGAAGCAGATTGCCAAGCGGAAAATGTAAAGAAGAATTCGTTTCATAATTCATATTTTGCTGAACAGTAAGTGTCTGGGTATCATCTACCGGGATTTCAGCCGTTCTGGTATAACAGCAGGTAACATACTTCAGACTGACATTTTCAACATCGCCCCACCAGTAACCAATTTGAATTTTTCCGGTAGGGTTGACATGTTCCTGAATTTCGGCAGGCACATCCCATTCGACTTTAACATAGCTGCCGTCTGCCTGTACTGTGAAATCCTGTGACTGATACCAATAATCGTCCGTTGCAGCTTTGCAGGAAGCATCTACCGAAATGCCGCATCCGCCCTGATAAGAGCCGATATTGCCGTCAGCTTCAAACTCAAAGACAAATTTCTGCACGCTGTCGCCAGCCTGTAGAAAATCACTGAGCTGAACAGGATAAATTTTATTCGTATCATGATTCAAAACAACATCTGTATAAGCTTTCTGCGCACCGGACTGAAATTTCAGTTCTTCTCTGGGGCTGATATGTTCTGTTGCCGGGGGTTCGGTTTCGGCAAGTGGCTGTGCAGCGGCATCTGAACTGGAAGCATCTGTTGCTTCCTGTGATATCATTGTTTCCGCAGGAGTATCATTTTGTGAAGCGTCACTTTCCTTACCTTTTCCGGCGCAGCCCGTGAGACAGGCACAGGCTGTCAGCGCAGATAATAAAATTGCAGTCATTTTCCGAAATTTCATAGAAAAACTGCTCCTTTCCCAAATACTGTATTTATTATAGCACATCTGAAAGCAGAATTCCAGAGATATTTCAAATTTTTTCAAATTGCACAAAACAGGGCTTTACGATTTGTACAAAATGCAGAAATTTATAAAAAGACTATTTTTTTCAAAAATGCTAGTGCTTTTTTATGGAAAATATGATATAATAATATCATGGTCTATTTTTTCAGAAAACTACATAGATTAAAAAAGTACAGCCGATTCTTTTATAACAGGAATCAGGCTGATTTTCAAAATTCACAATCAAGGAGCGTGTATTGCAATGAAACACCCTATTATTACAATCGAAAGAGAATATGGCAGCGGCGGCAGCGTTGTCGGAAAGCGTGTTGCCGAAAAACTAGGCATTCCGTTTTATAATCATGAAATACTGGAAATGGCGGCAGAACGTCTTGGCGTACCGGTTTCCAAACTGGAAGGCGCAGAAGAATCTTCTCCGAAAAGTTTCTTATATACTTTGTTACTGAATTCCAATCCCTCCCGGACAATGGAAGACAATCTTCCTGTATCGGATAAGTTATATATTACAGAAACACAGATTATCAAAGAACTGGCAGCACAGGGCAGCTGTGTGATTGTCGGCAGATGCGCTAACTGGATTCTACGTGACAATCCTTATAAATTCAGTACGTTTATTTATGCACCGAAGCCGTTCCGGTTACAGTTTGCACAGAAAACCTATCATGTGACGGAAAGAGAAATTGATACCCTTCTGCCGAAAATTGACAGCCGCCGTGAAAAATTTTATAATATCAATACCGGCGGAAACTGGCATGACAAAAATAATTATGCACTGTGTATTAATACCGGATTTATGGGCATTACAGGAGCGACACATCTGTTATATCATACTGTCCGTGGGATTCCTGAACCGGAATTCCGGAACGAAGAAGAGGAAGAAACTGCGTGAGAATTTCTTTCGATTTGGACGATACATTATTTATCAATCC
>DJXC01000123.1:0-3209 GCA_002449575.1 Ruminococcus sp. UBA7014 | reverse complement strand
AGAGCCGGAACAGTATTTCTGATGCAGTATCTGCACGATATGGGAGCGGAAGTCTGGATTTATACGACTTCCTTCCGGTCGGAAAGATATATCCGGAATCTGTTCCGGCATTATCATATTCAGATAGATGAAGTTGTGAACGGCGCACGGCATCAGCACGAAGTGCAGGGGCATAAAGCCGAAGCCATGCCCTCGAAATATCCGTCACATTACCGGATAGATTTGCATGTTGATGATGACAAATCCGTTCTTGAAAACGGGAAGTATTACGGATTCAAAGTCTGGCTGATTCAGGAAGATGATGCGCACTGGACGGAGAAAATTATAGAACAGATTCAGAAAAAGAGAAATCTGCCTTTCACCTGATTTCCGTCACAAAAAGAAATCTTTTGCATATCCTGCAATAAAGGAGTGATGCAGATGCAGAATAAAACAGTTGTCATCGCCGGAGGTGATTTGCGTTACGGCTATACCGCCGCCGCTTTGTCTGATAAATTTGAAACTTATGCAGTCGGCTTTACACAGCAGTATGTTCCGTCGCAGGTGAAATTACTGGATGCCCCGGCTGATTTGCCAATGTGTGATGTATTAGTTCTGCCAATGCCAGTTTCAGATGATGGTATTTTTATCAATGCGCCTTTCAGTCAGATACAGTTACCTCTTCCGGCATTTGTGCCGAAGCTGAAACCAGATGCCATTGTACTGGGCGGCAAATTCGGAAAGACTCAGGCTTTCTTTGATGCAAACAGCATTGAAACAGCGGATTACTTAACCAGCGAAGATTTCGCTGTCCGGAATGCCGTTCCCACTGCCGAAGGAGCAATTCAGATAATGCTGGAAGAAATGCCCTGTACTATCTATGGAAGTAAAGTGCTGATTCTTGGCTTTGGCAGAATCGGCAGCCGCATGGCACAGACACTTCATGCAATGGGTGCGGAAGTGACCGTGGCAGCACGAGATGTCGTCAAACGCACACAGGCAGAAATGCTCGGCTGCCGGAGTATGCCATTTACAGAACTAGAAGCTGCCGCCGAAGCATTTGACGTGATTTGTAATACTGTTCCGGCAACAGTCGTGACAGAAGCAGTTCTGGAAAAAATTCAGAAAGATGCTTTAATTCTGGACTTAGCCTCGAAGCCCGGCGGAATTGACTGGAAAGCAGCGCAGAAAATTGGTCGGCGTGTAGTATGGGCATTATCACTGCCCGGTAAAACTGCCCCCGTAACTGCCGGAAAAATCATTGCCAAAACAATTCTTCATATTCTGGAAGAAAGGAGGATTGCAGATGCATGATTTAGAAAATATCCGGATAGGCTTTGCCATGACAGGTTCTTTCTGTACCTTCAAACAGGCATTTGCGCAGGCGGAATATCTGGTGTCATGTGGTGCAGAACTAATTCCGGTCATGTCATGGAATGCTGCCGGAATTTCCACAAGATTCGGCGAAGCTGCCGAAATGCGTGAACGGCTGGAAAATATCGCCCGGCGAAAAGTGATATGCAGTATTGAAGATGCCGAACCGATAGGACCAAAACGCATGACAGATATTATGCTTGTCGAACCATGTACTTCCAACACAGCAGCAAAATTAGCATGGAGTATCACGGATACCCCTGTCACAATGGCAGTCAAATCACATTTGAGAAGTCAGAAACCAGTTGTGCTGGCATTGGCATCGAATGATTCGCTTGCCGGAACACTGAAAAATCTTGGAATGCTGTCAAATGCAAAACATTATTATTTTGTTCCTCTCCGGCAGGACGATGCACAGAAAAAGCCGAATTCCTTAGTTGCAGATTTCGCCAGAACAGCAGATACGCTTGTCAGTGCGCTGAATGGGATACAGATTCAGCCGTCAGTCATACAGATATAAAAATAAAGAGACAGTTCCGGCTGTCTCTTTTTTGTCCGGAATTTTTCCTGTCTGAAATAAAAAATTGTACGGATTTCCGAAACTCCAGAATCTGATTGCAATTTTCCGGAAATTATGCTATCATGAAACATGAGGTGTTGATTTATGGCAGGAATTGTATTGAATCAAGCAGTTATCATGTTTATTATCATTCTGATTGGTGCAGGATGCTTTAAGCTGAATCTGCTGTCAAAAGAAGCGGTCAGTCAGATTTCCGGACTGGTTCTGAAAGTTGTAAATCCGATAGTGATACTGATGGCATATCAGAAAGAATATAAGCCGGAACTTGTCAGAAATCTGGGCAGAACTTTTATTTTGTCAGTCGTTGCCTATATCATAGCAATGTTAGTTTCTTATTCAGGAATCCAAGAAAAGGAAGGACGTGAAACAGTAATAGAACGCTTTTCCTGTATTTACTCAAACTGCGGCTTTATGGGAATTCCGTTAGTAATGGCAATGTTCGGTTATGACGGTGTATTTTATCTTACGGCATTTCTGACGGTTTTCAATGCGCTGGTATGGTCTCACGGAGTAATGCAGATGTCAGGAGAAAAATCCCTGAAATCACTGGGAAAAGTTCTGCGTTCTCCGGCGATTATTGCAATTGTCATCGGCATGATATTATTTTTCGCCCGGATAGAACTGCCTTCTGTGATTGCCGAAACTTTTGAAGAAATCGGCAGTTTGAATTCACCGCTTGCAATGATAGTCGCCGGTGCAACAATTGCACAGACAAATTTATTAAAAGTCTTCCGGAAACCAAGAATTTTTTATATCTGCTTTCTGAAATTATTATTGATTCCAGTTTTGACAATACTGCTGTTCAAATTATTTCCTTATGATAAAACAGTGGAAATGACCGTACTTGCTGCAATCGCCGCACCAAGTGCAGCAATCTGTACCATGCAGTGTTTGAATTATCACCGGAATGCAGCGTATGCTTCGGAAATATTTGGTGTGACAACACTTTTTTCTATCGGGACAATGCCGCTGATGATGGTAATATACGAATTTTTATTATGAAATATGTAGAAAATCTGCTTTTGATTTTATGCACAAAGTACAATTTTTCTGAATTTTTCAGATTCTTAAAGCAAAAGCACTTGTATTTTGTGTTCTGATTTGTTATAATATTAGATAAACATACTAAAATTTTTTCAGAATCCTATTTAGTATGAATATAGTAAGGAGGATTTTACTTATGAGTAATAAAAAAATGACAGCTGCATTTATGGCTATGGCTATGGCAGCAAGTATGACAGCAGTTTCCGCAGCAGCAGAAGAAGCACAGGAAACG
>DJXC01000212.1 GCA_002449575.1 Ruminococcus sp. UBA7014 | reverse complement strand
TTGAAGATACCGACAAAGAGTTTCAAAGACAGGCGCAGCTGGTAACTATGGGCGCACTCCGTCCCGAACTGCTCCTTGCCTGGTATTTTAACATCTCTGAACAAAATGCCCTCGAAATGATGCCTCAGTCTGATTCCCTCTTTGGTGACAAATATGCTGACTCCCTTACAGTATAACCATCTGTGCGACGAAATCGCCGGACTTTATGCAGGGCTTGAAAACAGCATCATCGAGGATATGACAAAACGTATCGTCAGAATGGGCTATGTCTCTGATTCTTCTGCTTGGCAGGCAAATATGCTCATGGAAGCCGGTATGCTCTATGAAGACATTCTCGCAGAAATTGCACTGAAAACAGGGCAGACTGACAGACAAGTCCGTGAACTGTTCCGCAGCGCAGGCATCCAGTCCGTCAGAAACGATAACTTCTATTACAGGCAAGCCGGGCTTGTCGTTCCCCGAAATATGAGCGGCTCTGCTCTCCAGATGCTGGAAGCAGGCTATCAGAAATGCTCCGGCAGTCTCAAAAATCTGACTCTGACCACTGCCAGTACCTCACAGCAGGCATTCATGCAGGCTTGCAATCTGGCTTATATGCAGACTTCTTCCGGAATGATGGATTATCAGACTGCTGTCCGGAGAGCTGTTCAAAATGCTGCCGGAAATGGTTCTGCGGTCAGATATCCTTCCGGTCATGTCGATAAGCTTGATGTCGCCGTCCGCCGTGCCGTTCTGACAGGTGTCGGTCAGACCATCCGTCAGCTCTCTTTTCAGAACGCAAATGACATGGAATGTGACCTGATGGAAATTACTGCTCATGCCGGGGCACGTCCCTCTCATGCTGAATGGCAGGGACAAATAGTTTCTCTCTCCGGAAGACGTGGCTATCTCACTCCTGATGATATCGGTTACGGTACTGTTGACGGCTTCGGCGGTGTGAACTGCCGCCATGACTGGCATCCGTTCTTTGAAAATTTCAGTGAACGTGCCTATTCCGATGAACGCCTGAAAGAACTCAAAGAACATGTCATTCAGATTGACGGCAAAAATTATCACGATTATGAAGTCTCGCAGATGCAGCGTTACTACGAAAGAAAAATCCGTGAAAAGAAACGGCAGGTTATCGCTGCAAAAGCGCATCAGGACAACGCTCTGACTGATGCCGATGCTGCTGCCGCTGCGGAGGAATTCCAGAAACGCTCCGTTCAGCTCAAAAAGGCTGAACAGAAGCTCAAAGATTTCCTGAAGCAGACGGGCTTCTTCAATGATTCTTCCAGAACATGGGTCAATGGCTTCGGCAGAAGCATTTCTCAAAAGGCTGTCTGGGCAAACAGAAAATATCAGCAGGGGAAAAATCCTTCTTACGGAATCGTTTCTAATCTGGTTAATAGGTTATCAGGAAATAAGCCGATTTCTTACAATTCTACCTTGACAAACGCCCTCAAAAGTGGTAAAATTACATTAGAAGAATTCTTTAAAAAGCTTCCACAACTGTCAAGTCATGACATCAAAGATTGTTATCATACAGCTAATCCAAATCACAAGAAAGGTATAGAATACAAGAAAAATTGTCAACGTTGTATTGTTGCTTATGAAGCAAGAAGACGTGGCTATGACGTAATTGCTTCTAAAGCAATTCTGGATGATTTTGACAAACTGGTTTATTCACAGGGGTTCGGTGGCTGGCCTTATGTGTTCGGTGCAAATTATGAAGATTTGATTTATCCTGACGGAAAAACTGCACTTGAAATAAAAAATGATATTTGCAAAAAAATGTCTGAATATGGTGACGGTGCAAGAATTGCAATTAGTATAACATGGAAGGATTGTCAAGACGGACATGTGTTTATTGCAGAGCAGACTAATGGAAAAACTATTTTTATTGACCCACAAAAAGGTCAAAAAAATGTGAATTACTTTAATGATGCCCAAATTCAACCTGAAAAAACACATTTTTTGAGAATTGATAACAGAGATTTTACGGATTTGATAGCGGATTGTATAGAAAGTGGTGAATAAGTATGATAAATGTAGAAGAAGCGTGTAAGGCAGTTCATAAAATTTTTAAATTCAGATGTATTGGTGCTATCAAAGAAACATCAGAATTATTCATCATATCTCCTTGTGGAAACAATGGCGAAATTTTGTATATTTCGTCTCCATTTTCTGTTGACAAAAAAACTGGAGAAGTCGATGACTTTTTTCCGCCAGACCACTATGAAGAATTTATAAAAGCTGTTCCAGTAGAAATCCCTGAACAGTATCGGGTAAAAAACGGTGCTTCTACGTCTGAATAAAAATCATGCTCTAGAAAGCCGTCCACACGGGCGGTTTTCTCATGCCCGAAAAGAGGTGAAACTATGGAAAATTACAGAATTCCCATTATCAGCGAAAATAATTTTCTGACATATGTGTGCTGGCTTCTCAGCAGAAAGCATTACGGAAAAAATAAAAAATATCGTCACAAAGGCTGAACAGCCTTATTTTTATACCCGAAAGGAGAATTTTCATGTATAAAGAAATTCTGAAAGAACAACTGGAAAAATTGCAGAACTGGCAGAGAAAAGCGGCTTTTACTTCTGATGAACTTATCCGGTTCAGCACCATGATTCAGGAAACAGCCAGAAAACTGCAAGCTGTAGAAGATGCTGAGTCAATTCCGTTGGAACAGCTGCAGAAAATCGAAATCGCGCTTGACGGAACTGAGATTGCAGAAGCTTTGAACGCTATTCCGAAAGAAGAACTTCTGGAAGATTTCTCGAATGAAGAACTTGTCAGAGAGCTTGAAAAGCGTGGAGCAGCAAACATTCACCGGACGGATGACAAGAATCTGTTCGTGTTTACCGGAAATTTTTACACTGATTAAATACCGTTAAAACAGGCTTTTAAGCCTTATTTTTATACCCATTTTTCAGAAAAGGAGAGTTTTTTCTATGGCAGAAGAAATCAAAGAAACCGAAACCAAACAGGAACAGCCGGAAACTCCGGCAGAGAAAACCTATTCCGAAGCGGATTACAACGCTCTGAAAGTACAGCTTGATGAAGCCAATCAGGCAATTCAGAGCTTCAAGGACATGGACATTGAAAGTATTCAGAAATCTGCTGACGAATGGAAACAGAAAGCTGAAGCACTCGAACAGGCTCAGAAAGAACGGGATTATTCCGATAAGCTCGACAAGTTCGTTGCTTCTCAGGGCATGAAAAACGACATCTATGCCGCTCATCTGAAAGGCTTGCTGAAAGATGCTGAACTCAAATTCGATAAAGACGGTTCTCTCATCGGCGGTGCAGATATTGTGCAGAAGCTGAAAGAATCCTGTCCGGATGCGTTCGCCAGCGACAAGCCAAAACCCGAATTTGTCGGCAGTACGTCCGGCAATACCGTCAAAACTCCCGATGATGATGCCATCCGCAGAATCATGGGGCTGAAATAAGGAGGAAATTCTATGCCGAATACTATTACGCTTATCAACAAATATATCGCTCTGCTGGACGAAGTCTACAAGCAGAGTACCCTGACCGCTGACCTCGAAGCCGCTCCTGAACGGGTTCGTCAGGGGAACAATGCCCGTCAGATTCTGTTCCCGAAAATGAGCCTTGACGGTCTGGCAGACTATTCCAGAAATTCCGGCTATGTTGACGGCAGCGAGACCCTGACATGGGAAACAAAGGAATTCAACTACGACAGAGGCAGAAAGTTTACTGTCGATGCCATGGACGATGAGGAAACCGCCGGTATTTCCTTCGGAATGCTGTCTTCTGAGTTTATCAGAACAAAAGTTGTTCCGGAGCTGGATGCATGGAGATTTGCAAGCTATGCCGCAAAAGCAGGCACAAAAGCCACTAATCAGACGTATTCCACCGGTGACGGCATTCTTGCCGCCCTCACTGCTGCCAATACTGCTCTTGATGAAGCAGAAGTCACTCCGGAAGGCAGATATTTATTCATTACCCCGACACTGTACAATCTGATTGCTGCTGTGGAAACTTACAAATCCAAAGCCATGCTCGACAGCTATGCCAAAATTGTAAAAGTACCGCAGTCGAGATTCTATTCTGCAATCGACCTGCTGGACGGCAAAACTTCCGGCGAAGAAGCAGGGCATTATACAAAAGCTTCCGCCGGAAAGAATCTTAATTTTATGATTATCCAGAAAGACGCTCCGGTTCAGTTCACAAAGCACAATGTGAC
>DJXC01000017.1 GCA_002449575.1 Ruminococcus sp. UBA7014 | reverse complement strand
GCGTGCCGACCAGATAGCCGGTGATTCTGCGGATTCTGTCGAACGGAATCACATCGTAATTGTACGAAATATCGACATATTCGCCGTCAATTTTGAACTGAACGTCCTTGAAAATTCGCTCCGGATATTTTTCCTTCAGCATTTTCAGGTACTGTTCAGCTTCTGCCTGCGGCATTTCGCCGCCTGTGACTGTGTAGCTCATGATATCACCTCCCGGATTTAAGCATAGCATATTTTTCGCCGCTTGTCAACCGGGCAGATGCAGAAGTTCTTTGTATTTCTGATAGCTGTCGCGCATCACAGACTTTCTTCTGTCCTCTCCGGTGTATTTCAGGGGGATGGTCATCTCGTACAGACGGCTGTAAATCCGCTTTTTGCTGACGCTTTCCTCGCCCTTCATCTGTGCGGATGTCAGGTTGGTGGTGACAATCAGGGGCAGTCCGAAGGTGCATCTGGTGTCGATGACGTTCATCACAATTTCGTCAGCGTACTCCGTGTTTCGCTCGGATGACAGGTCATCAATAATCAAGAGGTCGTTCCGGCAGAGTTCATCGATATATTCCTGCTTTCCCTGAAACATTCCTGATACGATGTTGATAATTCTCGGAAAGTTCGTCATCACACAGGTATATCCCTTGTCAATCACATAATTCGCTGCACAAGCCGCGGCATAGGATTTCCCCACTCCCTGCGCTCCGTAAAGCAGCAGACCTTTTCCGGCTCTGAGCATCTCCGGAAAATTCAGGGCATACTGATATACCGAATCCATCACAGCGGCATCGCCCTCGTGATTGTCATTGGCAAACGTCCACTCTGAAAGCTTATGGTCGATAAAGCATTTTCTCCTGATTTCCGCAATTTTCAGTGAACGTTCCAGAGCCTGCTGCTGTTCTTTTATTTTCCGTTCCTGTTCAAGTTCACACTGACAGGGAATATACGGCTCGTGAATTCTTCCGACCGCCTCGAACCGGATTTGCCGGGGAGTCCGGCATTTTCCGCAGTAGAGCAGTCCGTCTACAAAATAATCTTCCGAACCGGCATCCCGGTGCGTTCCGGCAACAATTTCTTCAAAAACCTCAAGCATTTTCCATCATACCTTTCTCAGAAAACTCCCGGCACAATTTCTTCGGAGGCTTCCGGAGGCGGTGCGGACGGCTTTTTCACCGGCTTGCCGCGGAGTTCCGGCGCATTGAGATAGCCTTCAAATTTCTCTCCGAACAGGGTGGAAGGTCGCAGATACTGTGCGAATTCCGTTCCTTCCCATGCCCTGTGCTTCTTGTCGATAACTCTGTAGAAATCATCCAGAACAAAGCCTTCGCCGAGCCTTGCTTCAATCAGCGACTGCGTTTTCTTCGTTTCCGCTTTGTACTTCGAGCCTGTGACCTCGTTCAGGTGCGCGATGACTGCGAGACAGATTTTTTTCTTTTCTGTATTTTTAGTTTCTGTATTTGGTTTCTGTACTTGGTAATCAGTATTTTGTTTATATAAGGTATGCCGGGGCTGATTTTCTGTCACGGCTTCTGCGGTGCGGTTCATGTGTTCCGGTTTTTCAGGTACGGTTTGATAAACGGGAGCATCTTCTTCGGAGCCGTCAGAACTGCTGTTCTCCGGCTGATTCTGGCAGTTGTCGGCATCTTCCTGCGGTACTTCAAAAATCTCGTAAATGCACTCGAACTGCCCCTTGTGGTTGCGTTCTTTTGTTCGTTTCAGATAACGGCATGTTTCCAGTTCTTTCAGTGCGGACTGAATTGCCGTTCTGTTTTCCTTGCAGATGGAACTGAGACCTTCCACAGAATAATCCCAGTCATCCGGCAGGGACAGCATTAAAGTCAGCAGTCCTTTTGCCTTGAGACTGATTCTTTTATCTCTTAAATGCACATTGCTGATAACCGTATAATTCCGGTTCTTGTGAATTCTCATAACTGCCATGTGGATACCTCCATATTGAAAAATTTATGCTGTCGGCACAGTATTTTTTATCAAATTTCACTTTAGTCTTGCATTTTTCAGGATTTTATGGTATGATTATTATAGAACGAATTCTTTCCTGCATGTCGCAAAATTCTTTTTAAGTGATTTTATTCTTTAAAAATTACATAAATATGATTTTTAATATATTATAATGCTTTTTAAATGATTTGTCAATCCTAAAAGTGTTATAAATATGATTTTCGGCTTTTTATACAAATTTAAAAGGGGGTTTTTGTATGTTCTATGATAATCTGAAAGCTATCTGCACAGAAAAAGGTCTTAAAATTACACCTGTTGTTCTGGAATGCGGCGGCACACGGGGTATGTTGGGCGGATGGAAAAACGGTGCTGCTCCCAACAGCGACATCATCATGAAACTTTCTGAAAGACTGAATGTGCCGACAGACGTGCTTCTGTTCGGCAAGGACAGCCGTGATATTATTATCGCTACCGATGAAGATGAACAGCAGATGCTTCGGCTGTTCCGCAGTCTGCCCGACAGAGAACAGATTAAACTGATTGGCAGAGCTGAACTTCTTGTGGAACAATCTGCAAATTCCGGTCAATAAAAAGCAATCCACAGCATCTGCCGTGAATTGCTCACACCTTATTTCAAATCGGGCTTTTTGATGATTTCCCGGTACTCAACAGGGATTTTTCTCTTTTGGGCATATTCCTCTGCGAAGGGTGTGCCTTCTTTGCCGCCGAACACCAGAAGAAGGTCACTTCTCGCAATCATTTCTTCGGCGGTTTCCTGATAGCAGAACGGGTAGTAATGCGTGTTCACAAGTTCTACACTGTCAGCTTTCTCGTGAATGGCAAAATAGCGGTTGCGGAGTTCTTCCGTCCAGTCGGTGGTCTGTTCCTCATAAGGTGTCATAACGTGCAGTTCGATTTTGTTTCCGGCTTTGAGGTTCAGAATGAATTCTGCCGCCCACATGGGAGTGCCGTAATCGCAGTTGACATAAAAGCTGTCATAGCCTTTCTGATACAGTTCCCAGATTTTTTCCTGCACAATTGCCTTGATGCCGCAGAACGGCTGTTCCGATTCATTCCTGCACAGCGTCCGGAACTCATCGCCGGATGATAAAATTGTACATGTCATGTTCGTTTCTCCTTTGTTGTGATTTCGTAAAATTAAGCATTTCAGGAGAAAACTTTCAAGGAAGCTGAAATTCAGGAAAAAAGAAACAGGTTTCTGACGGACAATGACAAGCAGATGACGGTCAGGCGGCTGTCCATGACAGCAGATTCATGCAGGACTGCTTTCTTTCCAGCGAAGAATGGACATATCTGTTCAGTGTAAGTTCGATGGAACTGTGTCCGAGAATCTCGGAGAGGGTTTTCACATCGAAGCCCAGAGCCACGCAGTTTGTGGCAAACGCATGACGCAGAGCGTGATAATGCACTGACGGCAAATCCGCGTTTTCCAGAATTCTGGAGAAACGGTACTGCATGGTTCTAGGCTCTACAGGCTTAGTTTTTCCCGATAACAGGTAAATATCACGTTCATCCTGGAATTTCAGGAGCATACTGCACAGGCATTCCGGAATCGGAATCTCCCGGCAGGAACTGCAGCTTTTCGGCTCGGTAATGACCAGTTTTGTGCGCCGCTTACCGGACGGACTCTGGATTCTCTGGATAGTTTTTCTGACGGTCAGAACACGTTTTTTGAGGTCGATATCTGCCCACTGCAGAGCGCAGAGTTCGCCGATGCGGACACCTGTGTACAGAGACAGGGCAACGCCCAGAGTGGTCAGAGAAGAATTATTGATGATATACTGTTTCAGAGTTTCCTGCTGTTCCGGCGAAAGCACGGCAGTTTCGGATTTCTGACACTTCGGCAGGATGATGCCGTCCATGACATTCCGGATATGATATTCCCGGCTTGCATAGCGGAACATGGACTTCATCAGAACCAGAATATCGGCGATATATCTGGCAGAAAGCCCGGATTTGAGTTTTTGCTCCACAAACTGATAGACTGTTTTGGTTTTCAGCATACAGCACTGAATATCGCCAAATGCCGGAATAATGTGCTTTTCGGCTTTCATGCGATAGTTGGCGGCTGTGGATTCTTTCAGTCTCACCGATGAAGTGTGCAGGAATTCAACGGCTAATTCCCTGACCGTCATTTCCGTTACAGCGTACTCATCTGCAAGATTCTGTTGCGAAACGAGCAGCTTGTATTCCGCCTCTTCACGGCTTTTTCCGTAGAAAGAACGTGTTTTCCGCTTCCCGTTTTCTGTTCCGAGTGAAAGACGGGCTTCCCACCGCCCGTCCTTCCGGAGATAAATACTGTGGCTCATGCCTGATTCTCCTCTCTTTCGATAAAATTTTACAAAAAAATTGCTTGATTCCGCGGGGATTCTATGGTACAATAAGAGTATCATAAAATGCTTAATTTTGCGAAAAATTCCTGTGCAGTCTTCTTGGGTGAGAGGCTGTTTTTTTCTGCATCCCCCTTTTCGGGTATGTAAAAGAGTGCCGCTTCCGACACTCTTTTGAAAACATCCTGTTAAATGCCTACGATGCCCCAGATATACATAGGCGCGGTCAGCGTGAACAGCAGACCGCCGAAAATAATCGCAATCGGAGTCCATTCCAACTGACCATGCTTGCGGTAATCGAGGTATGCGCTCCCGACCTTGACAAACAGCAAAATGACCAGTATTACGTCTAAAACAGGGAATATCACGCTGTTGGTAATGGTCTTGATTTGTGCCTTCGCGCTGTTCCATGTGTTGGTGACCGCAGTTGCCACATCGCCGGT
>DJXC01000174.1 GCA_002449575.1 Ruminococcus sp. UBA7014 | reverse complement strand
TGACTGCTGCCACCGGTATGGATGCGCTGACTCATGCAATTGAAGGATTTACTACAAAAGCTGCATGGGAAATGACGGACATGTTCCATCTGAAAGCAATTGAAATTATTGCAAAATCACTGAGGAAAGCTGTTGCCAATGACTCCGAGGGACGAAAAGGCATGGCACTCGGTCAGTATATCGCCGGAATGGGCTTTTCCAATGTCGGACTTGGCATTGTGCATTCTATGGCACATCCGCTCGGTGCGCTTTATGATACACCGCACGGCATAGCGAATGCCATTATTCTGCCGACCGTGATGGAATATAATGCTCCTGAAACCGGAGATAAATTTAAATATATTGCTGCTGCAATGGGTGTACCGGGAACAGAATCCATGACTGTGGAAGAATACAGAACAGCAGCTGTAGAGGCTGTCCGCAAGCTTTCGGCAGATGTCGGCATTCCGGCAGACCTGAAAGAAATTGTCAAGCCGGAAGATTTGGATTTTCTTGCAGAATCCGCCTATGCAGATGCCTGCCGTCCGGGAAATCCCCGTGATACTTCAGTAGAAGAAATCAAAGAATTATACCGCTCCTTATTATAATTTTTAAGATATATCAAAACAGACCGCCGGAGTTTTTACGCTCCGGCGGTTCTGTTATTGACTTATAAGCCAAAAAAACTTTTTATAATTTCAATGATAATTCCAACAATAACATCTTTACAAATCCATTTAAAAAACTTAAAAAATCCTTTAACAAACAACCCCATTACTTTAAATGGAAATACTAACACTGATTTTAAAAATTTCATTTTTATTTCCCCCCTTTTTACTGCGTTTCCATCATCTGAAAAGAATTATCCAGAAGTAGCTTTTCAATATACAGCATAGTTTCCAAATAATAGGCATCATCTGCCGGAGAAAGTGTTTCTTCATCTATGGAATCCAGTTTGTCCAGTGCATCAGTATATTTCAGCATAAATTCTGTATATTGTCCGAGCAGTTCCATTGGATTTTCTGATGTGGAATATACTTTCATAAATTCAACATATTCTTCAAAGAAAACCTTATAGCTGTCCATTGCCGTTTTGAATTCCGGTGTGACGACATCCGGCGGAACAATTGTCACCTGTGTAGCCGCTTCCGTAGAAGGCTCGGTTTCCGGGATAGTTTCTGCTTCTGTTTCCGGCACTGTCTCTGGTTCAGAAGTCAGTTCTGTGATGATTTCGCTTTCTGGTTCAGTAAAATTTACCGCTGCCGGAACTTCTCTGACAGAAGCAGTATTTTCCATACTCTGTTCACTGTTGTTTCTGGGCGTTCTAAACAAGGAACTGACAGCATTCAGCACTACCAAAACCAGAATAACAGTCAGACAGCCGGGAGATTTTTTCTGGCGATTACTCATGGCACAATTCCTCCTCTTCTTTTGTGCGGATTTTGATACCATTTTTCTCACAGAAAATTAAAAATGCTTTTGCAGCAAATCTTGATGTATACTTTCCGCATTTTTCATCAATGTAACTAGTAAGCAGTCCGCCACTTCCGATAAAGCAGATAATAGCCGGCAGTATTTCCAGAGGAATATATGCAAAATGCTTTGAAAAATAAGCATAACATTCTTGTGCAGTTTTCTGCGGTCTGGCAGAGCTGAAATGCAGATTTTCCTGATTCTGTTCGGCAAATTTTTTAAAAAAATCTATAAGTGTATCAATTTCTTCTTTTGTAATGCTGTCTTTCCGTTTCATCAGTTCCCGATAACAGGGAAAATCAAAGATATCTGACCATGTTTTGATAATATTTGTAATAAAACTGATTTTTACAATAAAATCAGTTCCCAAAAAAGCATAAATTCTGCTAAAATCTATCTGCCTTTGTAATGTCTCTATTTTATTCTGAAGAAACTGCTCGTTTTTCTCAAATAATTCTTCTTCTGGTTCAGGATTGTCCAGCATATGCTTGATAATTTCTAGTTCAAAGCCCATATTTTTGAAAAGTTTAATTTTCCGGATTCTTTTAATATCTTCTTCATCATAAACCCTGTATTGATTATCTTTCTGACGTTTCGGCGAGAGCAGATTTTCTTTATCATAATGGCGCAGGGCACTTTCAGAAACACCCGTAATTTTGCTAACTTCTCCAATTCGGTACATTTTACTCATGGAACTTTCCTCCTTTCTTTCTATGATAAACCTTAAAGCAGCTTTAAAGTCAAGATGAAACTTTGAATTTTGTAAGAATGCACAAATTATCATTTTAATTTACAGCAAGATAAACAAAAGCCGCCGAAATGCTCCGGCGGTTCTGTATCATTCTGGTTTCGTGATAACATCAGAATAGGCAGTCTTAGCGGAAATACCGTCCAGTCTTCCGATTTTTCCGGAAAGCGCATTAATAATATTCTGGGGCGCATCAATTGCGACACTGATAATATGAATCCCTTTCTGACGATAGGGAATCCCCATTCTGCCAATAATATATTCTCCGTATTCGTGCAGGACAGCGTTTAATTTTCCAACCTGTTCCGGATTGGAAATAATAATTCCGATAATTGCAACCCTGGTTTCCATGCAGTCCAACTCCTTTCAGGATTTATTATAGCATAATATCTTATAAAAGTCAAGAAATCCTGTTGAAAGCTGTTTTGATTGCTGAATTATAATCTAAATATTGACAGAATGCCAAAAATATGTTATAACTAGAAGGGTAAATAAAATTTACTTCTTAAAATCAGATTAAAATTTTCTGAAAAGTATTGACAAACGAAAAATAATATGTTATAATATCATCTGTACTATTTCAGATAATACACCTGATAAAAATTATTTTTAATGCGCCAAGGAGGTTCATTTTATGGAACAAGCAGGCAAGCGGAAAAAGAAAAAGGGAATTGTTGCCGCAGTGATTATTATTCTTCTGCTGGGCGGTGGTGTCGTTGGCATTACTTCTTGTATGAAAAATATGACAACTGCTATGAACACACTTTCTAATTCTTCACTGGAAACTGTCAAGGCAGAAAAACGTGATATTTCAAATGTCATCAGCGTCTCTGGAACGGTTGAAAGCGAAAATATTGTCAAAGTCACCAGCAAACTGAATGCAAAAATCAAAACGCTGAATGTGGAAGTCGGCAGTCATGTCAATGCCGGAGATGTACTTTGTATTTTTGACAGTGCTGATTTGCAGCAGCAATATGATACATTAATCCAAAATCAGACTAAATCCCAGAGTCAGAGCGAAAATCAGCACAAAATTAATCAGAGAAATCTGGACAACGCCAAGAGAGACAAGGAAATCAATCTCCAGCAGGCACAGCGTACAATCGATGATGCCATTCAGGCACAAAATGAGGCTTATGATAAAGAAGCCAAGCTTGTGGATGAATATAACACACAGATTTCCCGTCGGGACGATGCCCAAAATAAAATGGATACCACACAAGACCCCGAAGAATATCAGAAAGCAATGCAGACCTATCAGGAAGCCGATGCTCTGGTACAGACAAAAGATGCTGCTCTTGAAGCTATCAGAGAACAGTTCAAATCTTATGAAAAATCTGTTCAGGCAGCAAAAGATGCCTATGCTGCTGCTGAACGTGCCGCAGATGCCGCTATCCAGAATTATCAGGATATCCTGGATGCAGAACAGTATCAGCAAAGCAACGATTCACAGACACAAATTGACAAACTTGCAGATTCTATTGCAGAATGCACCGTGACAGCTCCCAGAAGCGGCATTATTACTTCTCTGAATGTCTCCGAAGGCAGTATTCCCTCGACAGATGCCCTCATGACAATTGAAGATTCCGGCGCACTGAAAATTACAGTACAGATTAATGAAGCTGATATTCTGAATATTCACGAAGGACAGCCTGCTATTGTCAAGACGAATGCTACCGGAGACCAGGAGTTTGAAGCAGAAGTTTCCAGAGTGATAAATATCTATAATGCAGGCTCGCCGAGTCCTCAGACAGGTACTTCCGGTGGCTATTCGGCTGAAATTATTGTAAAAGACAATAAAAATTTATTAATCGGCATGAATGCCAAAGTCAGAATTATTCTGGATGAGAAAAAAGATGTGCTTGCTGTACCTTATGAATCGATTGTCACAAATGATGATGATTCTAAATATGTTGTTTCTGTTGTCAGAAATTCTGATGGTACTGCCAAGGCAAAAACCTTGACCGTAGAAACCGGCATGGAAGGTACTTATTATACAGAAATCACTTCCGGCGAACTGACCGAAGGAACTGAAATTCTGATGACTCCAGGCGAATACAAAGACGGCGACACGCTTCCGCTGTTCGATATGGCTGCCGCTGTACAGGGGGCGAAAGCCAATGAATAAAACTGTCATTGAAATGCGGAATATCATCAAGAGATATTATATCGGTCAACCCAATGAATTGCAGATACTCAACGGCATTTCACTGGATATTCACGAACATGAATTTGTAGCAATTGTCGGACAGTCCGGTTCGGGAAAAAGTACACTGATGAATATGATAGGCGCACTTGACAGACCAACAGAAGGGACATATCTGCTCAACGGCGTGGATATCAGCACTCTGGATGATTACGATTTGAGCCGGATACGAAATCAGGAAATCGGCTTTGTATTTCAGACATTCAATCTGATTTCCAGAACCAACGCGCTCAAAAACGTTGAAATGCCCATGATGTATGCAGGCATTCCCAGAAAAAAACGTCTGGAACGCGCGAAAGAACTTCTGGAGCTTGTCGGCATGGCTGACCGTGCCGACCATCAGCCGAATGAACTCTCCGGCGGTCAGAAACAG
>DJXC01000031.1 GCA_002449575.1 Ruminococcus sp. UBA7014 | reverse complement strand
TGGTAGGCATAAAGCTTCTTGGCCATGTGGGGGTATATTTGATAAACGGTCTTGCGAATGGAATGCCGCTTTTATTGGCATAGCCGATAGCATGAGGAGTACCGGAGTCCGGCACACCGCACACATAGTCCACGTCCGGAAGCCGACCGGCTTTCATATCATTTTCCGCCATGATTTCGCCGTTGCGGGTACGCATTACTTCAACATTCACACCCTCATAGACAGCATTCGGATAGCCATAATAAGTCCACATGAAAGAACAAATTTTCAGGGCTTCCTCATAACCAGCCGAGAGTGTTTCACAGCTTTTGGAAGTCAGCATAACAATTTCTCCGGCTTTTAATTCTTTATAGAAATAATAGCCGAGCTTCTGAAATGCAAATGATTCCAGAGACAGACAATAGCCATCTTCACGTTTTCCGATAATAATCGGCAGTCTGCCTCGCTTGTCACGGGCGGCAATAATACCGTCTTCGGTCAGGAGTATCAGTGACATTGTGCCGACAATTTTCTCCTGTGCATAGCGGATGCCGTCTGTAAAATTATCTTTCTGCGAAATCAACGCACCGATAATATCGCCGGAATTGATATTGCCGCTGCTCATGGATTCAAAGCTTGCACAGCCATTTTCCAGCAATTCTTCAACGAGTTCTTTTGTATTCTGAATAATGCCGATACTGCAAACAGCAAACAGTCCCAGACGGGAACGCATTAAAATTGGCTGCGGGTCGGTATCACTGATACAGCCAATACAGAGATTCCCATGCATAGAATTGATATCATTCTCGAATTTTGTCCGGAAAGGAGAATTTTCAATACTGTGAATACTTCTCTGGAATCCGTGTGTTTTGCTGTAAGCGGTCATTCCGCCCCGGCGTGTGCCGAGGTGGGAATGATAGTCTGTACCGAAAAACACATCTGCAATACAGTCATGTTCCGATGCTGCTCCGAAAAATCCGCCCATATTATTCTCCCATCAGTCTTTTCATGATTTCCTGATAAGCTTCTTCGACACCGCCCATATCTCTGCGGAATCTGTCTTTATCCAGCTTTTCATGAGTTGTGCTGTCCCAGAAACGGCAGGTATCTGGAGAAATTTCATCAGCCAGCAGAATTTCGCCGTGGAAACGTCCGAATTCAATCTTGAAATCAATCAGGTCAATATTCAACTTCTTGAAGAATTCCAGCATAAATGCATTGACTTTGAATGCATATTCGGCAACTTTAGCAAGTTCTTCCTTCGTAGCCAGACCCAGAGCCAGTGCATAATAATCATTGATAAACGGGTCACCGAGGTCATCGTTCTTGTAGGAAAATTCCAGAATCGGAGTAAGAAGCTGTTTCCCCTCTTCCACACCCATTCTTTTGGAGAAAGAACCAGCAGCAACGTTTCTGATGATAACTTCCAGCGGCAGAATTTCCACTTTCTTGACAATCGTTTCACGGTCAGAAATTTCTTCTACCAGATGTGTCGGAATACCAGCCTGTTCCTGAAGCATCTTGAACATATAGTTTGTCATCTTGTTATTGATAACACCTTTGCCGGAGATAGTACCTTTCTTTTCGCCGTTGAATGCTGTTGCATCGTCTTTGTAATCGACAATGACCAAATCCGGGTCATTGGTTGCATATACTTTCTTCGCCTTGCCTTCGTAGAGCTGTTCGCCTTTGATGATATTTTCCATTTCAAAAACCTCCAAAAAATATAGATTATAATTCTTCTGCCATTTTCTGTACAGCGGCATCTTTTTTGCGGACACCCTCAGCCATATCGGATTTCATTTTCTGCAAATCCTGTGCCAGAGCCGGGTCAGAGAGTGCCAGAATCTGTGCTGCCAGAATGGCTGCATTGGCTGCGCCGTCAATTCCGACAGTGGCAACCGGGATACCCGGCGGCATCTGTACTGTGGACAAAAGTGCGTCCATGCCATCCAGCGCACTGGACTTAATCGGAATGCCGATAACCGGCAGAATCGTATGTGCCGCAAGTACACCGCCCAGATGTGCGGCTTTTCCGGCAGCGGCGATAATCACGCCGAATTCGTTTTCAGCAGCATGTTTTGCAAACTCTGCGGCTGCTTCGGGAGTACGGTGTGCGGACATGACATGCACTTCATACGGGATTTCAAATGCTTTCAGTTTCTTGACAGCATTCTGCACCACCGGGAAGTCACTGTCACTGCCCATGATGACTGCTACTTTTTTTGACATAAAATGCCTCGCTTCTCCGTGCAAAGATTCCAGTACTACAGTGCTGCACGGGTTATGACTGCAATACCAAATTTATTCTTCAGCAGCAGAGGTCAGGTCTGCGGCTGTGAGAATCAGTTGATTTTCTGTATTTTTCCGGAAATACAGATGGATTTTTATCTTCTGCTGTTCCGGTGCGGAACTGCACAACCGGAACGCAAAATCATAAGCACCACTTGCCCTTTGCGAAAATGAAAAACTGTCTGCACTGTCCGGCGTAATATGGTCTAACATTCCTGTTTTCGCCAGTATGCTGAAATATTCCGGAGAGGTCACTTCCTGTAGATTTACGAAATTATTTTCCCGGAGCATCTGCATGTATGCTGCAATCATGTGACTGATACTGCGCAAATCCTGAAGTGTCAGTTCTGAAAGATAGAACTGATTTGCAATTTTCCAGTTCAGATTCAGATTTTCAGCGACCTGACTGGAAAATTCTGCACAGCGAAGTGCCGGTGGCTGTTCTGCTGTATCATAGTACAGCATTTCACCGTTACGTTCCAGAGTCAGGAGTTTGTTATGATAGCTGACCGAAGCGAAACTTTCCCGGAACACAGGCTGATAATTTTTGTCATAGAGAATACAGCGGTTATCTTCGCTGACAATTCCCAGATGAAAGCCGTCGCCCAGTTTTTCCATTGAACGGAATACCAATGGCAGAACGACATTTTCTTCATAATCAATTCCGCCAATTAACACCTGATTATCAATCCGGCTGGAGACCAGTACCATATTTTCGGTAACATCCAAAATTTCCAGCCAGTCGGGTTCTATCAGGACAGTCAGGTCAGAGTTCAGAAGGCCATAGCTGCCATTCGCACTACAGAACACCTGAAATTCGCCAAAACTTCTGACAACGGATTCCACACGGCTGTCACGGGTATGACTTTCTGTATTTTTTGTGACATCGAAATAAAATCTTGTCAGCACAACACAGAGTACAATCACAACGATAAGCAGCATAGAAATCAGGAATTTTGTCTGACTGTTCACAGGTTACTTCTCCTGTATTTCTGCCTGATGGCGAATGCGATAGATTTCTTCATTTTCCCGCATCAGATAAATGGGTCTGTGCTTGGATTCCATATAGGCTTTTGCGAGATACTGGGAGGCGATACCCGTACTGAACATCTGGAGTCCGCCAATCAGAAAAATGGCGCACATCATACCGGTCTGTGAACGCATCACATCACCGCCAGCTGCCTGAACAATCCAGACAATCAGCAGAACCAAGCCTATGATACAGGCGATGATACCCAGAATACAGCCAATCATCAACGGAGCGGTCGAAAATGCCATAATTCCTTCCAGCGAATAGCGGAACAGTCCCCAGAAAGACCAGGAACTTGTCCCGGCAGGACGTTCGACATTTTCATATTCGATATATCTGGTTTTGAATCCTACCCAACTGAAAATACCTTTGGAGAATCTGTTATACTCCTGCATATCCAGAATAGCGTCCACCATCTGACGGGTCATGAAGCGGAAATCCTGTGCACCGTCTACAATTTCAGTCTGTGAAATTTTATTCATAATTTTATAAAATAATCTTGCAAATGCAGAGCGGATTTTGGATTCTCCGTCACGGCTGACACGCCGGGTTGTGGCACAGTCATATTCGCCGTCTTTGACAAAATTATACATTTTCGGCAGAAAAGCCGGGGGATGCTGCAAATCTGCATCCATTACGACAACAAAATCACCTTTGGAATTTTCCAGTCCGGCAAACATACCGGCTTCTTTTCCGAAATTACGGGAGAAAGAAATATATCTGACACGCTCATCTTTCAGAGCCATTTCCCGGAGCAGAGTCAGTGTTTTGTCACGAGAACCGTCATCAATAAATACCAGTTCAAATGCAAGTTCCGGATGTTCATCTTTCATCTGCTGCATAATTTTCTGAATTTCTTCGTAAAACAGCGGGAGTACTTCTTGTTCGTTATAGCATGGAACTACAATGGAAATTAATTTCATAATCTGCCTCCTGATGCATATACTGTTCCGGGGTATTTTTTCCGGAACATGATACCATGTTTATTTTATCACAAATCTGCATATTTGTCAAGAAAGTTTGCCGGAAAGAAGACTTTATTTTCTGAATTTTTGATAAAAAATACCGTCTGCACAAAAAACAGACGGTATTTTTTAAATTATTCGCCGAGAAGACAGGCAACAGCAGCATCTATTTCTGTAGATTCATGCAGTTCAATCACACCCAGGTCACAGCATTTTGCCAGTGCCGGGTCAAAGGGGAGCTGTGCCAGCAGCGGAATATGATATTTTTCAGCGATTTCTGCTGTATGGCTTTCGCCGTAAATCATAATTTTTTTACCGCAGTCAGGGCAGACAGCATAGCTCATATTTTCGACCAGACCCAGAACAGGGATATGCATCATTTCTGCCATGCGGACAGCCTTCTGCACAATCATGGAAACCAAATCCTGCGGCGAAGTGACGATAATAATACCGTCAACGGGAATACTCTGGAAAACTGTCAGCGGAACATCGCCAGTTCCGGGCGGCATATCGACAAACA
>DJXC01000196.1 GCA_002449575.1 Ruminococcus sp. UBA7014 | reverse complement strand
ACGATGACGACGATGATGAAGAATAATTAAAAAAGGGGAAGATAACTTCCCCTTTTTCTAATTTTCATATCAAAAAGATTATTTTTTCTTGTAGTGAAACTGAATTCTGAATAATACAAATAAGACACACAAAATTGTAACACCAGTATCAGCAAATACAGAAAGCCACATATTCGCAAACCCTGCAAACCCCAGTATCATAATCAGAATTTTGACCGCCAGTGCAAAACCAATACAGCAGCGAGCTGTACTGTTTACACGTCCGGCAATCTCCAGAGCTGTCAGAATATGCACCGGGTCAGACCCCAGCAGAACTACATCTGCTGCTTCCATAGCTGCATCTGCACCACTTCCCATTGCAACACCTACATCCGCTCCGGAAAGTACTGGTGCATCATTAATGCCATCACCAACAAACATGACTTCGCCTTTCTCTGCACGAACCTGTTTCAGATATTCCGGCTTCTGTGTCGGCAGCAATCCGGCATGAACTTCCTGAATTCCCAGTTCATCTGCAATTTTCTGTGTATGTCCGGAACTGTCACCTGTCAGCATAACCGTGTAAATTCCGTGCTGATTCAGGTTTCTGACCGTTTCAGCAGAGTGTTCCTTCGGTGTATCAGAAAGAACCAGCCTCCCATAATAGGCATTGTCTACAGCAACATAAACACACGTTCCGGAACTGTTGTACGGCGTAAATGTAATCTGTAATTCTTCCATCAGCTTTTCATTGCCACATGCAACTTCCATGCCGCCAACATTGCCGATAATGCCCCTCCCGGCAAGTTCACGAACATTTTCAGCAGGTTCATAGGAAATCCCCTGCTCCTGCATATAGGCAAGAATGCTTTTCGCAACCGGATGAGCAGAACTGCTTTCACAGGCGGCACACATCCGGAATAAAGTTTCTGTTTTACAGTCAGTCGTTTCAGCTTCGGTGACAGAGAATGTACCTTTTGTAAGCGTTCCTGTTTTGTCCATCACAACAGCTTTGATTTTTTCCAGTGCCTCGATAGAAATACCATCTTTGAAAAGAATGCCTTTCGCTGAACCTGCCCCGATACCGGAGAAAAATGCAAGCGGTACACTCAGCACCAGTGCGCAGGGACAGCTAATCATCAGGAAATTTAAAGCTGCATAAACCCAGTAAGACCAGTTTCCTGTCAGCAAAGACGGCACAACCGCAGTCAGAACAGCAACTGCAACTACTACCGGTGTATAAATCCGGGAAAATCTGGTGATGAATTTATCCAGTTTCGGCTTGCTGGCAGCAGCATTTTCAACACTGTCCAGAATTCTGGTAATCATGGAATTTTTCAGTCCGGCAGATGCTTCCAGTTCGAGTACACCGCTGACATTGATACAGCCGGAAAGGACTTCACTGCCGGGGCGGACTGATACCGGAACGGATTCGCCTGTCATAGCAGAGGTATCCAAAGAACTTTCCCCTTTGCGGATAATCCCATCTACTGGGATTCTGTCACCAGCACGAACAAGCAGTAAATCCCCGGCTTTGACACGTTCTGCCGGAACAGTGCGGATATCCGTTGCACTGAAAATTTTCTGAACGGTTTCAGGGCGCATATCAATTGCCTGCATCACAGATTTTCGGCTTCGCTCAACTGCCAGATGTTCAAACAGTTCTCCTATCCGGTAGAAAAGCATGACTCCGGCGGCTTCTTCCCAAGAGCCAATACAGATTGCGCCGATTGTAGCAATGCTCATCAGAAAATTCTCGTCAAACATCTGCCCTTTCAGCAGACTGCGGAATGCTGTATACAGCACTTCCCAGCCCATCAGCAAATAAGCAGCCATCAAGAAAATACTGGAAAGCATTTCATTTCCGGTAATCCAGTGCAGCAGCAGTCCGAGCAGGAAAATCAAAAAGCCAATCACCAGCAGAACGATTTCTGTACCGTGAGAATCTTCTGTTCTGGTTTTGGATTTATCAGTCTGGTGGCGGCGGATTGTGACACCTTCTTCAATCTGCAAGGCAGTTTTCCGCATATTCCGGAGCAGCTCTCTCCTGTCTGCCAAGCCGGAAATTCTGGCATGAATCTGTCCGGTTGCATAAGACAAGCTGAGACTTTCCACGCCTTCGAGCTTCCGGAGAGCGGCTTCGATTTTGGCAGCACAGGCGGCACAGTCAATATTTTCAATATCATAGACAATTTTTACACTGTCCGGAGATTCCGGAATTTCTTCCGGAACAGCAGCTTCTTCTGGTGGAAGATAATCACAGCATTTGCAGTTCGGGTCAGTACAGCGGAATTTTTTTATTTCTCCTGCGTGGTCTTTTGCATGATGATGTCCGGCATGGTTTCTTTCCAGAAATCTGACACCTTCGTCAATTTCATTGGCAGCAGACTGTATCTGTTCAAGCAGATGTTCGGTATCAGAAGCTGTAATATGCAACAGATTTTCTGAAAAAGACAAGCTGACAGCAGCAACCTGCGGAAGCTGTCGGAGACGTTCTGTAATCTGCACGGCACAGCGTGGACAATGCAGATGTTCCACACGATAAATCACTCTCATACTATCACCTCATATATTTGAATAGTTATTCAAATGTTCAAATATATTATAGCACAAAACAGACTTTCTGTCAATAGTTTTCTGAAAAATTTCAGAAAATAATTTCCGGACTGGAAGTATCCAGTCCGGAAAGGGGATTATTTCTTGCTGAACAGTCCGAACAAACCCTTTTTCTTGGGAGTTTCCTTTTTTTCCTGTTGGAGTTCGGGTGCTGGTTTTTCAGGTTCTGCGGGAGTTTCGTTCACATAGAACGGCTCGGAACTGCCTGTCCATTCTTTTCCCTGGTCATAGTGATAAGATACATATTCAATATGCAGACCTCTGGCGAACGGCATAGCGACCTGTGAAACTTCCCGGCGGATTTCTTTTCTCTGGGGTTTTTCGATATCGTCTTTCCATTCGAGAATAATTAAATAATGCGGACGGATATCTTCTTCTTTGCGGATGGTTCTGAGCCATGCACGCTTGACCGTCTGGCTCTGGTTCAGATATTCTGTAATATGATTCATCATGTCATGGGGTGGCATTTCCGGCTTGGTGACGATAATTTTTCCGCTGTTTTCATTCATGCTGCGGACGGTGACTTCTGAGAGGTCACCTTCGGCGGCTTTCTGTGTGAGTTCAAGAAGCTGCATATCGAGCAGCATGGGCGCACCACTGCCGGGATTGATGATGATTCCGGTTTTATCGGGATTTTCTGTAAGCATCTTGTGCAGGTCAGCAAAGCGGACAATTTTTGCAGTGGGATATTCTTTCAGTTCGGCAGATTTAAGGCTGTACATATCTGTAAAAATCATAAACAGACTGCCGCCGTTATCCGGGAGCTGATAAATACCGTTTTCATCTGGCGCACCGTTTTCGCCGGGTTTGAACGGGTGCAGAAATGGCGAATGATAGATTTCCTGTAAAGCATCCAGTTCAGTGTTGCCATCAGCTCTGCCCCAGCGCATATCCTGCATCAGCAGCAGCATTTTTCCGGTGACAACCGGATTCAGTACAGGACGCTGTACCAGCGGAATTTTACTGTAATCCGGAATTGGCATAAGCACATTCAGCGGCACTGCAAAATAATCTTCTGCGCTGTCAATCACGATTTGTGTAATACCGCACCGGAACAGTTCTGCAAACAAAAACATTCTGTGTTCTTTCTTGTTTACCAGCACTTTCAGAATAATATGACGCTTGCGCATTTCATCCACAAATGTCTGACAGGATTCTTCTGTAGAAAACAGATAGGCTGTCAGCTGATTATCTTCCTGCGCCAGAAAATAATGCTTGGTTGCCGGGCAGAATGCTGCCCACAGATTTTCTTGTTCTCTCATCATGGAAATAAATTGATTTTCCAGAGGTTCTCTTTCTTTTGGGTCAGCTGTCTGACTGAGTTTGACCGTTAGTTCATGTATTGTTGTCATAACATTTTCTCCTCCGCTTATATGTTCAGTCATATGAATAAACTGTACTATTATAAATTATAGCATATTCTGACAGAAACGTCAATAGCATCACACGAAAAAGCATTCTGTTCCATGTAAAAATTTTATAAACATTCTGTAAATAGCTGTAATATTTTCATAAGATTTGACGATAAGTAAAGCACGATTGCAAAATCGTGCTTGACTGCTTATGCAAACTGTTTTATCAAATCCGGCAGAGCTGTTTCAAATTTGACGCCATACCAGTGTGACGGGTCGTCAAGCGTATTTTCAATACACTTGACGGTGTAATCTGCTGCTGTCCGTGCAGCCTCATAAGCGTTCTGACCGTGCAGATATGCGCCGATAAATGCCGAGGCATAAACATCTCCTGTTCCATGACAGCCGCCTGAAATCTTTTTGTGTGGATAATGGCGAATCTGTGTGCCGTCAGCAATCACAACCCCGGTAGTATCCGGTGTATAGCCGATTCCGGTCAGAATTATCAGTTTTGCACCAGCGTTCTGCATTTTCCGGATAATTTCTATAATAAAAGTCTCGTCATAAGATTCCGGATAGGGTGTATCTGTCAGCAGACAGGCTTCTGTCAGGTTCGGAAGCATGACATCTGCACCAAAGCAAAGCGGCTTCATCGCATTTGCATAGTTTTTGTCGAATGCCGGGTATAATTTTCCGTTGTCTGCCATAGCGGGGTCAACAAAGAACAGGGCATGTTTCCGGGCATGTTTCCGGTAAATTTCTGTTACAAAATCAATCTGCTGTTCACTTCCCAGATAGCCCGTATAGAATGCATCAAACGTGATATTCTCTTTTTCCCAGTATTCTGAAATCACGGGCATGTCTTCCGTCAAATCCCGGCAGGTGAAATTTTTGAATGCCGTATGTGTTGAAAGCACGGCAGACGGCAGAATACAAGTTTCTATTCCACAGGCGGACAGAATCGGCAGTGCTGCTGTCAGAGAACATTGCCCTACGCAGGAAATATCCTGAATTGTCAGAATTCTTTGATAATTTTTTTTCATAGTAATACACACTCACTTTCTGTTAGAATCATAGCATAATTTCACAGATAAGTCAAGAAAAAATTTGCCGTTCTGCAATTTTTACAAATATTCCGGATTTATGTACAAGAAAGTCATTGACTTCTGACAAAAATTATGTTATAATAAAGATACTATTTTTGATTTTAGAAAGGACTTTTAATTATGGGTTTATTAAAAGCAGTATTTGCTGCTGTTGGCAGCACAATGGCTGACCAGTGGAAGGAATTTTTCTATTGTGA